>JAURZP010000438.1 GCA_030653335.1 Methanoregula sp.
AACGAGATCGCTGACCTGTACCGGGCCGGTGGATGGTGGAAGGAAGAATATGATCCTGCGGCTCTTGACTCTCTGATACGGGGAAGTTTTTCGTTTGCTGTTGCTGTTGACAAAAAAACAGGTAAGGCGATTGGTATGGGACGGGTTATCTCTGACGGAGTTTCTGATGGATATATCCAGGATCTGGTGGTTCTTCCGGATTACCGGAAGAGCGGCATTGGCAAAGAGCTTGTATCTGCTCTTGTTGAACGGTGCGTTAAGTCAGGTATAACGTGGATCGCCCTGATTGCTGAACCGGATACCGAAAAGTTTTATTTTCCGGTTGGTTTTGTACCAATGCAAGGGTATGTGCCCCTGATCTTCAGGGGTGAAGGATGAAACTCACACAGGATGATTTCCATCCGGTAACGCTGGCAGACCGGGCGTTTTTCCAGCAGCACTATGCGCATTATCCCCAGACGCACAGTGATAACACGTTTACCAATATGGTCTGCTGGAACCATTACGCGCATTACCAGTATGCCGTGATCGAGAAGAACGTCATCCTCGCCAGCACGATCGATGACATCACCCGCTTCCGTCCTCCTATAGGGCCCCGTAATACAGGACTCCTGCGTTCGCTTATCCGTCTGGCATCAGAGGTCAGTGATGCAGAGCCTGTTGTGTTGATCGATCCTGATACCGCCAGCTGGATGCGGGATACCTGCGCCGGTCTCAACCTGGTACCTGACAGGAACCATTTCGAATACATATACCGGGCTTCTGATCTTGCTGACCTTCCGGGAAAGCAGTATCTCACCATCCGCCACCATGTCAACAAATTCCGGAAAAACTGCCTCTATTCGGTTGAGCCGATCACACCGGAAAACCGGGAGGAAGTGAAACGGTTCTTAATCCAGTGGTGTGAATGGAAAGGATGCGAGGGAGATCCGGTGCTTGCCCATGAAAAGGATGCAACATTTTTTGCCATCGATCATTTCGGCGAGTTGGGGTTGTCCGGGCTGGTTGTCCGGGTTCATAACACAATCGGTGCCATGTCCCTCTATGAACCGCTCAATAACGATACAGCGCTTGTACATTTCGAGAAAGGTATGCCTGATTGCGAAGGCATCTACAAGGAAATTAACGCTGAAACTGCGGCCATACTAAAGAAAGATTTTGTCTATATCAACCGCGAAAGCGATCTTGGCGTTGCCGGTCTTCGTGAGGCAAAGATGCGGTATCATCCCGATCATATGGTTGAAGTCTACTCCTTAAAACGCGACTCATGATTTTTTTACCGCAGAGAACCTCTCCCGCCGTAACGGTTTTTTTTTTTAAAACCTCAGTCTTCATCGATTAAAAAGAAAAAACCATCTTCTTTTTTATGTGTTCAGATGTTGACAAGGAAGTAAACCAGGAGCAGATCAAAGGCGCTGACCGTGGGAATTAAAACGAGAAGAAAAACAAGAACCAATGCCAGCGAACACCGCGTAATTTTAATTTTTTCAAATCGAGATAAGGATTATCATTTGATTAAAAAGAAATGTGGCGTTTTTATCCCAATTCAGGCAATGACAGCCAATGCGATAATCCCCGATGCAATGATCTTTACTGCTATGGCAGCAACGAGCATGCCGAGCACTTTTCCCATAATATCTGTGACAACTTCTCCGAGTATGCGCTGGATAAATTCAGAATAATAGAGAACCAGCCAGGTAGCGAGCAGTGCGAGTGTGATCGCAATGAAAGGTATGAGAAGTCCATAATCCCTTGAAAGCAGCATCACGGTAGTGATGGTGCCCGGTCCGCACAGGAGCGGTGTTCCGATAACAACGCCCGCTGCGGTTTTGACATGCTCTTTGCTGTGCCCGAGCTCAATACCGAGCGCTTCTTGTATACCGAGAAGGAACAGTAAAATACCCCCGGCTATCTGAAAACTGGGCAGATTGAGACCAAGGATATCAAAGATCGTTTTGTTAAAGATCAGGAACAGGTACATCAGCCCGCCTGCAACTGCGACAGCGATGAATGCCTGTTTGTGGATCTCTGCGGGAGACTGGCCTTTGGTCATTGTGGCAAATATAGGTACAGAGAGGAGGGGATCGAGGATGATGAACAGGGCGGCAAAGGAATAGATGATACCGGGAATTAGGTCCTGCATGGTCTGATCCAGAATATATGCACCGGTTGCGGATAAAAATGCGGGTTGCCGGCAGGAGATTTTTTGCAGGTTTGCATCATTCGCAATATATAAAAAGCATAAATCTCTATCATCTCTTAAGGCGGACTTTTTAGTTCCGTAACATCTATGCCGGGTTGAAAAGGCCGCAATGGTGAAATCTTATGGCAAAAGCAGTGACAACTACAAAAAAGAGTGGTGCAAAGACCATAAAAAAACCGGTTGCAGCAAAAGCTAAAGCATCGCCTGTGGCAAAGAAAAAATCTGCAGTGGCGATTAAACCAGCGGCAAAAAAAGCAGTGGCTGTAGCAAAGAAACCCTCCACTAAACCAGCAGCCAAGCCCCAGCCAAAGAAAACGGTAACGAAAAGTGCAGCCAAAGCAGGAGCCAAAAACGCTGCAGTGAATATTACGCGGTATAAGTGCAAACTCTGCGGGTACATCTACTCCCCGCTCCGTGGGGAACCCCATAACGGCATCCCTGCAGGGACTGCTTTTGATGATCTCCCCGAAACATATGTCTGCCCGGTCTGCGGGTACCAGGGTAAAGGCAGGATCGGCAAGTGGGGTTTTGATGAATGGCGTCCAACGAGATACCTCTGTTCTATGTGTTCATACGTATACGATGAAAAACGCGGGGAACCGCATCGAGGCATAAAAGCCGGAACGAAATTTGAGGATCTGCCTGACGATTATGTCTGTCCGGTGTGTGCAATGGATCCCAAGATCCGCGTACAGTTCGGGAAGGTGTTCAAGCAGGGTTTTGAACCCCTTCAGGTCTGATATCTGAAAATATACACCCATCTTTTTTGTTGCGGCCAATTTTTTACATCAGACCTGTAAAACAGAGTCAGTCATCAAAGTTCTTGAGATTTTTTTGGAATTAAAAAAACCAGAATCCTGTTATTTTTGTGTATACCGCATCACGAAATATGTGACAAGAGGGGATGCCATATACAACATGGTACTGCTTGTAAAGCCCATTATGGTGATGATGATCGCTGCAAGAGAAATGAATGGTATGATCAGTGCTCTGTTCATCCGGAGTCGTATATTATGTTGAGATAATTCCGGGGAGATGAGCCGGTGGTTATGGCTTGAATAATACCACTGGAAGGCGAGGATCAGACCAAGAATCAGGAGATTAAACTCAAAGACACATGTTGCAAGAATATCTGACGAGTAATCGCCGATGAAACTGGTTGAAAACGGGACAAGGGTGACAAAAAAAAGACCAATCGCATTCAGGAACAGAAAATTTTTGTCAATATGATGGATCATACTGAACTGTGCATGATGGCCCATCCAGAATGCGGCAAGGACAAAAAATGCGATGATATAATGGTAAAACGCTGGGAGCAGTGAGAAGAGTGCAGCGCTGGATGTCTGAGTTATAACCGCATCATTGGGAAGGATCATGTTCAGGACAAGCAGGGTCATGGCAAACGCAAAGATCCCGTCAGTTAAGGATTCCATGCGGTTCTTTTCCATCAGCACATTTCGATTTTCTGCAGACTCAAGTATGACCATCGTTCTCAACTAATATTTGACCGTCAGGATTTATAACCGGTGATAAACCGGACACAAATCTATAAACCCGCCCGCAGTTTATTTCCTATTCAGTGATTGAATTGACCCGCTTCATCTATCGCTACGGTACCTGCCGGTATACCTGTATAGTCCTTACCTGCCTCCTGACTGCAATGATGATCCTTCCCGTTTCTGCAGCGGATGCAAATATCGAAGCAGATCTCGGAGACACCCTGAATCTCCATGGTGTGTCCTACACCGGCAGCAGCGTGTACCTCTTCATGACCGGCCCGGGTCTGCCGGAGAACGGGGTTACTTTAACTGATGTGACCCAGCGGGCTGACCAGGGAAAGTTCACCCAGATCGATCTGGATAGTAAACAGGAGTGGTCCTACAGCTGGAACACGGCCCGCATTGAGAACGCGATCAAATCCGGGGGAACGTTCCTTGTCTATGTAACGAATGCGCCGGTTGACAAAGCCCACCTTGGCGGTTCAGGTTCTTATAAAACCCTGGAAGTCTACTTAAAAAAATCCACAACCTCACGGGTGGCAAGCAGCAGCCAGGCAATGTACACGCTCAACCCCGAGATGCACTCCTCGGTCCAGGTACCAACGCTCGCCATCACTTCACCGACGCCCACCCCAACGCTGTTGACAACGCCGCCAACTGCGGTTCCGGTCACACCAATGCCGACAACAAAAGCCCCACTTCCCCCTGTACCAGTATTTCTTGCCGTGTTGCTCGGCGCGGGTGCTGCTGTCATGAAAAAGAAGTAAATCCTGTCCATCTGTTTTTTTGCAAGGTATTATCATTGGCTGTGTGAATGGTATACTGAGTCGTATGGATGTCAATGGATTGCTTGAAAAGGCACATCACTTAATGAAGATAGGCCGGTATGATGATGCTATCGTACATTATAACCGTGTCCTTGAAATGGATGGGAGGAATACAATCGCACTCGAGGAGAAAGGTAATATATTTTATTCTCTTGGACGCCACGCTGATGCAATCGCGTGCTATGATGCGGCAATCGCAATAAATCCCAAACTGATTACACTCTGGTATGAGAAAGGATATACCCTGAGAAAGATTCACCGGTATGAAGAAGCGGTTGTGTGTTTCGACAAGGCCCTGTCTCTTGATCCGGACTACACCTTTGCGCTGAGCAACAAAGGGTATGCCTTAAACGAACTGGGGAGGTATAAAGAAGCGATCGCATGCTTTGATATCATTCTTGAATCAAGTCCGAATAATGTCCGGGCGGCAACTGCAAAAGGCATTGCGCTGCGGGAGCTGGGTAAAAATGAAGAAGCACTCGTTTTCTTTGACCGGGCACTCAATTACAACCCCATCAACTCATTTGTGTATTACAACAAAGCACTTGCTCTTCGCAATCTTGGCAGGACCAAAGAAGCTGACGAGTGTCTCAAAATTGTTAATTTCCCCCGCAGTGCAAAAAAAATATAATTTTTTCCGGTAACCCCACAGAGCGGTCAGCAAAAGAAACGTTCACTCCGTTTTTTAAAGATCTATTATTCAGTATCAGATGATCGTTTTACTTTGTTTACTGGCATGAATAAGAAGAATTCTTCTAAAATCTTTTGCTCCTTAAATCCCGTTGCCGGGAATTTTTAAAAAAACAAAAAAAAATTAAATGAGTTTAAAGATGGGGTGGCTTTCTGATTTGCACTCGATCCCGAGCTGACGGGTCGCCTCAAGAACAGTGATGTCCGTGTAGGCCTGTGCGGTGATCATTGCTTCTACGTTCTCGATTGGACCGTACATGATAAGGTCTGCACCGAGTGTGCTTGCAATCATGTTGCAGCCGATATCAGGAGCTGACCATGCGGCCTGCTTTATGCCTTCCATACCGCCAAGGTAGTGGTGGGACATCTGTTTTAAGAGGACATCCTTACCCTCGTATCCTGCTGCGAGTACTGAGGGGGTCTTGCTCGTTCCTTTCCAGCGCTTGAGCCAGGTCCAGGAAACGGTCATGTTGTGGTATGCACCACCGGTCGGGTAGCCGTGGATTGCCTTGCATGCAAGGATCTCACGGTATGAGCCACCGCTGCCAAGACCTAGCGGGGTTGCTGCTGTGTCGAGAATCGGGCGCTTGATACCGCAGTACTCTGCGATCTCGAGCATACCCTTGGTCTGTCCTGCAACGCCTCCAGAGGTGAGCACTTTCTCCCTGCCGACAACGGATGGGTCTGCGGGGTTGAATGCGAGCACAATGGCTGCATCCACGTCACTGTTCTTGAGTGCTTCGATGCTTTCTGGCATGATCGAACCGTTGATCGAGTTGTAGATCGCACGGTTTGCAAGGCCGACGTCGGTAACGTACTTGCATGCATGGGCTAGTGCTGCTGGCACTGATGAGTCCATTAAGAACGCGGTCTTGTTGTCGATTGAGTCGAACCAGCTGAAGTAGCTCTCGAATGCCTCGCCGTACTCGGCAATGATCTGGATGAAGTGCGGGATACCGGTCAGGTCTGAGAGGACCTGACAGCGGTTCCAGAGGGCTTCTGCCTTTGCCTTGTCGATAGTTCCTTTGTGGTCGTCAAGCACACACTCGTGCTTGTTGTAGAAGATTGATGCACCCAATACAGTAGGGTACTCTCCGGGCTGTCCACCGATCTTGGTACCGTTGAAGTCCCAGACACTCTGTTCTTTTTCAAATCTGAACATATTCGTTTACACCTCCATTACACCATTGTCATTAATTTCTGGAACAGGAACAATAGCATCACAAATACGGTAAGTCCTGCAACGAGGCCGTAGAGAATGCCGATATCCCGTCCAATCTTTCTTCCAACACGCTGCGCAACCTCTGCATCGACGAATTCGATATTCTTCTCGATCTTGTCGAGTCGTTTCTCGATTTCGAGGAACTGGGGGTTTGCAGCTGCAGAGCCAACTTCAGCGCCGCCGGCAGCTTCCTTGACTTCAACGACAATGGCTTCAGCAGCGAACGCACCCGGGTCACGGGCTTTAAGTTCGTTGATTTTAGCCTTGATTGCGCCGATGTCTTCGGTTTCCATGATGTTGACGATTTCCGTCTGTTCCTGGAAGCGCTTGATCGCTGCGTC
>JAURZP010000440.1 GCA_030653335.1 Methanoregula sp.
CTCCTTTTTTTCGCTGGCTCTTGGGTTTTATGAATACATCCGTTGACGGGGGTTTGCTACTGTTCTTACTGGTCTGTTTGCATTGCGCTTCCAATTCCCGATTCTTTTCTTCAAGTACCTTATTCTGTTCCTTCAGTTCCCGGATCTGTTCCTCGAGTATTGTGTTTCTGGCTTTCTCATCGGCTATTGTTTCTTCATATTCTTTGATGAGTACTACGATTGCTTCAGGATTGCTGGTGCATTTGTTTCTTATTGAATCGCAGTTTATTGTCATCTTGCTTGTTCAATAAAATGCTCTCCTAGTATATTGATCTGCCGGTTTGCTCGCGTATTTCAGCAAACCGGGCCCATAAAGCCAATGAAAAAAAGAAGGAGATCTGGATAGTTACTACGGTTTTTTTAAAAGAGCGAACCTCCAACCAGATTCAGCGGTCAGATCAGTGCGGTATCAGATATTCCCCTCACGATTCCAGGGTAAACAATAGTGTATACAAGGTCAACAAAACAAACGGCAGATCCGGTGCAGGACCGGCAGAACCTGCATGTGGGCCGGGGCCATCCACGATGCTATCGACCGGGCAGGTATCCAGGAACTGCTGATCAATGCAGAACTCGCGGACCGGGCGCAGGCACAGGATGTGCAGGGGATTGTTGAAGGTCCGGGCCATGTCCTCATCGATGAGATCGCGACAACCATCCAGCTCATGAAGCGGGTCACCAACAACAAGCCATTCTACATGCTCAGGCCGATCGTTACCGATATTGCACCGGGTTATGACGACCGGGTTGCTGCGATCGGTGCGACGATCTCATCTGCTACGTGGAACCCGCTGAACACCTTGCCCTACCAACTCCTGAAGAGGTCTATGAAGGTGTTATCAAATCGCGGATTGCCGCGCATGTCGGAGACATGGTAACACTCAAGAAGACCCGGGCCGCCAATCTTGAGATGGGCCACGGCCGCCGCGAACTTGACCGGGACCGGCAGTTTGCTGTTGCCATGAACCGTCCCGCGCAAAGGGTATACGTGCGGAACGGATGCCCGCTGATACCGAGACTTACATGAATCAACGATTGTCCAACCTCTGAGAAACATGTTATGAAAAGTAACTGGTTGTAAGAAACACGGGCAATGGATATCCCGCAAAATTTCCTTAAAATCTCATA
>JAURZP010000445.1 GCA_030653335.1 Methanoregula sp.
AACGCACATAAAAATGCAGAACTGCTTGAGCGTGAGATCAATAATCTGTTGTCATTAACCGGTCCGATAAAAGAAAACCTCCCGATCATTACCAAATACCAGGATTTCTGGAATAAAGCAAAAAAGATCACTGCGTTATTCAAAGAGCTAAAACCGTTAGCCCAGAGTGACCGGGATCTGCTCTGGAAACAGTTCAATGAGCTCTGCCGGGAAGTAAAGGAGAAGCAAAAGTCCGAGTATGGAACGCTGGAATCGCTTTCACAGGGGCATTTCGATGAAATATTAAATCTCGTGGAACAGGCCAGACTCCCCGGTGATGCCTCCGTTCTTGAGATCCATGAAATGGTGGAACGCGGGCAGGCGCTCAAAAATGCCGGGGACCTCTTGGGGAAATTCAAGCACGAGATGATTGCAAAACACAAAAAAACAAGTTTTGATCAGATCCAGAAGATCCGAAAAACCCACGACGCAGCATGGGGGTCAGTAAAAACGAAAAAGCCCCGGCAGCAGTCAGAAACAGAGTCCCGTGTCCGGAAAAATCTCGAAGCCAATTATGAGCGTTACCGGAAAGCGGCAAACGCCCTTGAGAATTTCCAGATCGGCAGGGGTCACATACGAACATTTCTTGCCACCTTTGAAGATCCTGAGAAAGTTGCACAGGCAACCGCACAACTCGCAGAAACTGAACGTCGGATTAAGGATATCGAGGAAGGTATCCGGAAACTGGAGAAGTGGATTGCAGAAGATGAGCGAACGCTGAAAGGGTAATTAACCGATCTTTTCAGCCAGATCGTTCACGGCCACAAGGTTTGTTGACCTTTTTTATCACGGGGCATGCCCCGTCTGGTCATTCATTGTTGTTCCCACTCAGAGGATCACGAGAGACCGGGTGTGCTTTTGACACTCCGTTTTTTCATACGGGCCGAATATACGAATAATGCCAGCTCGCCATCCGGAGTGATGTGGTAGAGTTTTTCCTGTTCATTGCCTGGATCGCTCTCCTCCCGGATAAGGTTCCACCGGATCAGGGTTGATAACAGACGGTAAAAGGCTGCCTTAGTGATCTCCTGAACGGGGGTTCCAATATCAGCATCCCGGATCGGGATCTGCCAGACCTTTGTCTCGTTGAACAACGTCTCTCCCGGTACCAGTATACTCGCTACCTTCCCGTGTTCCCGCCCCCGGAAGAGGATGGTGAGGATTACGAGATAGTGCGGATTGGCTGGCAGGTTCTTTGTGGGAAGTGTCGGAACCGGCACTCTTCGTGTGGGGGAATTTCCAAATGCGTAATAGGAGTCGCCCTCTACCCAGAGTGACATTGAAAAAAGGCCAAGGGAGAGACGTTTAGAGCCTGCAGAGATATCAAACGTGTACCGGGCATCCGGATGATCGCTAAATATCCCAAGCACCGGATCGCGGATGGCATCGAACGTAGCCGCATCGATGCAGACGAGTGCACAGGAAATATTCCGGGAGAGGGAGATGGTATTTACCTCATCAATTGCGTTACGGATGGCACCCTTCCACATTCTTTTCTGGTTATCATCCCGGGCCGAGTTGGTATAAACCTCTTTTTCAGCAAAGATGAATGTTTGCGTGACAGTCCGGAGATCCTTAAGAACTGCAGGATAGGTTTTATGGATACTGTCACCCGCGCTGATGATGTGGATGTGTTCCTGCGGATCCATGAGTATTATCCGGATTTGGATGATAAATGGTTGTCCCGCATTCCGGCAGATTTTTTTACCGAAGATCCGGGCGCAGAAAAAAAGATTTTTAAATGAACAGCGGCGCAAGCACGAGCGAGAGCGTGGCGAGCAGCTTGATGAGCACGTGCAGTGACGGGCCGGCAGTATCCTTGCACGGGTCTCCGAGCGTGTCACCGATAACGGCTGCCTTGTGGGCAATGCTGCCTTTACCGCCATGGGCACC
>JAURZP010000451.1 GCA_030653335.1 Methanoregula sp.
CTGGTAGTTGTGATCCTCTTTGTACTGGCACTGCCGTCAAACCCGCTCAACCTGCTCACCCGGCTTGCAGTTGGCACTGCCGGTCCCGAGCAATGGCTTGTTCTTGCAGCAACGGGCGGGATCGTCATTATCCTTGGATACGTGACCCAGAAATATGCAAAAAGAGTCGGGAGATCACATCATACGGGATGAATTTTCATCCTTTTAATGATGAGAAAGATATCGCAGATGGGGGAGCAAAAGCCCGTTTACCCTTCCCATTCCTGTCATTTTTATAAATGTTTAAAAATTTACGCCGATGATGTGATCATCGGCTTATCAATGGCTTTGTAGGTTTTTCCTGCGCTGGTCACAAAGACCTCAACCCGGTCATTTCCCCTGCTTCCCTGTATTATAAGTTCATCTCCGCGCCGGGGTTTTCGCTGCTTGTCGTTCAGGTACTGTTCGATGACTTTCCCGTCAGAGAGGGTGACTCTCATCATGACATTCTGGACAAAGAGCTCTCCTTTCCCGCCATTATAGAGCAGGTGAATGGAAAAGTCAGGACGCTCCTTGGTGAGCTGGAGATCAACAAACTGCTCCGGGGGCAATGTATCGACTGCTACCGGAGTTGATACAACAGTTGCAACTGAAGAGATGACCGGAGTGGGCAGGGGTGTGGAAATATCCACCGGTTTTATCTCTGCCTGTGTGGGACTTGTGCAACCCACTGAGAGCGCACAGAGCACAAGCACGAGTGCGGGCAGCAGGAACAGGATGCTTTTCATGGTGATTGCTTTAAATCTGTACATATTTCTGATTTGTGCTCGGAAATGGTGCTGGTACAAACCTGCCCGTCCATGCATTGTTTTTTTTGTATCGCAGGGTTCCGGTTGGCAAAAATGCATAAAATGACAGGAAAGAACAGTTAAATTAAAAAGGACACCCGGATTAACGTTATGTATCAGGAGTAACTGGGAATGTTTTGTCCTAAATGTGGAAAAGAGACTGATGCATCGGGAAAATTCTGCCAGTGGTGCGGCTCGGATAACGCATCTCTTCCGGTAAAGCCCATCATCGTTCCGGAAGAGAATGAGGGCCCCGAAATCGGGGTGTATGCGGGTCTCGGGCGGCGGTTTATCGCGTTCATTGTTGATGTAATTCTCATCCTTCTTATTGGAATTGTAACGATCACGTTCTTCTCATTGACAAACGGGATAAAATATGCGTATTACCTCTCTGCCCAGGGAGCGCCGATCTCTCAACTCACAGAGGCTGGCACTGCAGATGCGGCACTTGCCCCCATCGTTGCTGCGCTCGGGATGCTCATCATTGTGATACCGTGGGTATACTTTGCCGGGTTTGAGTCCTCCCGCAGCCAGGCAACGCCCGGTAAAGTGCTCATGCGCATCATGGTGACCGATATGGAAGGAAACAAACCTACGTTTGCCCGGGTCACGCTCCGCCACTTTGGGAAATTTATCTCACTACTGATCATCTTTATCGGGTTTTTGATGATAGGTTTTACAAAAAAGCGCCAGGGACTTCATGACAAGATTGGCAGATGCCTTGTACTACTTGAGGACTGAATAATTTCCCCATAAGTATCCAATTTTCCCGGATAAAATGTTTTTTTTAAAGGCAATGTCTGGTACCAGACCCACATTAAAAAAAAGTTATTTGTACCGGATCTTCAGGCCGAGCAGCACGAGGATCAGGATAAACGTGATCACATTTGCCGCGATGATGGGCAGTGACTCTGTCCAGAACCCGTAACACGTCCAGAGAAGGATTCCGGCTGCAAATAAAATGAGCATGGCAAGCGAGAGATCCCGGGTCTCTTTAAGCTTCCATGCCCGTACTACCTGCGGGATAAACGAGATCGTGGTGAGGGTTCCTGCTATGTAGCCGATTATGACGATAGTGTCCATGGAATATCTCCTTTTATTATTCTTCTCACGACCATTTATACCGGTCGAGTTTTCTTATACGTTGGAGTGCGGGAAAAATGAGGGCTGAATGTGTCAGACCGCCCCCGGCTCGGGGGAGAACTGGTCGGCAACAACCAGCCACTTCCGCCCCTCTTTTACGAGAAAGAACATGTCCCTGCCCTGCATGGTCAGCTTCTGCCCGCCCATCGCAAACGTGATGGAGAAGAAGTATGTGACCACGGCACTTTTCCCGCCATTATAGAGCTGCACCTTATGATCGGTCTCTTGCCATTCATGGATGACTGCCGCATTACAAAAGGCCCGCCACCCGGCAACATAGGCATCCTGCCCTTCGAGCCGCCCGGGTGTTGTCGGGACAATCGCTACGGCATCGGGATGTATGTACTGCCTGAATTCCGGTTCGTTCCATGATGCTGTCCAGCAGCGGTTCATGGCCTTGAGGGTATCCACAATTTTCCGGGTGCGTGTTGTGTAGTCCATAGTAACTCCAGTACAATTACACAAGAGACCGGGTAAAAAGAGAAAGGTGCATGGGGTGAAAGTATCCGTAACCGTTAAAGGAAATCTCGTGGAAAGGTTTCCCGCACGCGTTTTCGTACCTCAACGAGCCATTCCTTCCGCTGCTCTTCTGTGCTGGTGACAACAACGCCAAACATTTTACGGTAAAAGATCGGAACCCCACAGAATGAGACGATGCAGTCTTTCCAGATTCGTTCGAGTGGATCGCCGAAGATTTCCTGCTCCCGCACCGCAGGTGTGTTTGAGGTATTAAAAACGATGACTGCTTTTGCCGCAAGGAGCCCGACGGGGATTCCTTCACCGGAATCCGTATCAGCAAAATGGTAGGCAACGCCGGGCCGAAAGACCCGGTCGATCCAGCCTTTCAGGATCGCAGGTGGCATACCCCACCAGTTGGGGTGAACAATAACGATGCCATCCGCAGCAGCGATCTCCATACAATGCTCTGCGACAAGCGGGGGTAGTGCCGCGTCGCGGGCAATCTCCAGGAGCGGCAGCAGGGGATCGAAATCCTCTGCATAGAGATCATGCACGGTAACCGAATGGCCATCCTTTCGGAGTGTTGCCGCAGCCATATCCGCTATAGCGTGGTTGAAACTCCTTTCACCGGGATGGGCAAGAATGACTGAGATCTTCATCGTTTCCTCATTTCCGTGCAGTGGCCTTGAAGAATGTGTAGCAGAAGACCCCGTCCGGCTCGGCAGTACGGTAGAGTGCTGCAACTCCCCGCTCCCATGCGCCCCTGCTCATCAGCCCCTGCTTCAGTACCTCAGGACCAACGCCTTCGACCATGGCCGTAAAGGTCAGTTTCGTGAATCCCTCCACAAACCGGGGGTGGGAAGCATCAACGTATACTATCCGCGGTGAAACCCGGACATCCGAGTATCCCGCACCGGCCACTAAGGGATAGAGCTGCCTTCCGATCAGTGCATTGCCCCCCACCTGTTGCTGGAGTTCCACAAGGCACTGCACCGCACGGCGGGCATCCGGGTTCTCCGGGTGGAAGAACGTAGAGCCGTGATCCCCTTCAATCACGGTAAGAGTCCCTCCTTCTTTAAGAAGTGGACGGAGCTGTTCCAGAGCACGCTGAGGCTCTGCGAGATGTTCCAGCACGAAACAGACAAATATGTGATCGAAGCTTGCCGGTTCGAACGGGAGCTGGAAGATGTCCCCCTTACGGAATGTCACGTTGGTGATCCCTTCCTTACGGATCATCTCCTCTGCCCGTTTTATTGAGTCCTCTGAAATATCGAGCGACGTGATATGGGCGCCGGGGCTGTTCCTTGCAAGGATCACGGTCTGGGCGCCGATCCCGCAACCCGCTTCGAGCACCCGGGCACCGTCGGGGTAGCGGGTATCATCATGAAGGAGCCCTGTGAGTGTCTGTGCTTGATCCGCGAGCCGCTCCGACTCGCGTGTTGAATAGCCGTGGACATACTTGTGGTGTGCCATTTTTAAAATCCTCATGAGCCCCACTGCAATTTGCAGGGGTTTATACCAAATATTGTACACTTTTGTTGGTTGCTGCACAAAAATGTACTGTAATACCCGGTGGTGGGGCGGAACCACACGAATTGAGAGAAAACAGGTACCACAAAATATCATAGGGCCGGGGTTGAACGATTCAAGGCCCAATAAAAAAACCAAAAGAAAGGAAAAGGCCGGGGCCGAGATTCGAACCCGGGTCGGAGGATCCACAATCCTCTAGGATGACCAACTACCCCACCCCGGCAATTTGCCCTTTTACATTTGTACTTGGTTTAGATTAATGTATCCATATTTTGCTACGGGGTAATCCCTTTATTTAAAACCATGGGAGGGGCCCGGTTACATACCGGTTTAGTATCTCATTCGCACGCTCCAGAGTGCAAGGTGACTATTAATAGGGTCGCACATCCATTACATATCAGGTGGCTCTGAACAGTATTCCTTAACCGTGTGGCATGAAAGCGCACACGCAGTAATGCGGGAAGCGGGACTTATTTTCCCGCACATGAGCTAAAACATTAAGAAATGTGAGGGGATATGGCCGTAAACCCGAAGATCAGGACGCCGATTGTCTGTGTTATGGGACACGTGGACCACGGCAAAACTTCACTTCTTGACCGGATTCGTGGCTCTTCGGTCGTAAGCTCAGAGGTTGGTCAAATCACCCAGCATATCGGTGCAACGATCGTTCCCATTGAAGCAATCCGCTCAATGAGTGGCACAATAGGAAAAATTCCAATCAACATCCCCGGACTACTCTTCATCGATACACCGGGTCATCATGCATTTACCACCCTCCGCGCCCGTGGCGGGGCACTTGCTGATATGGCGATCCTTGTCATTGATATCAACCAGGGATTCCAGCCGCAGACGATCGAAGCCCTCCAGATCCTGCGCAACTGCAAGACACCGTTTGTTATCGCTGCAACCAAGATTGATCGCATCCATGGCTGGAGAGTCTTTGAGAACGAGTCGTTCCTTGCATCTTTTGTAAAGCAGAATGAGCGGGTAACCGGGGATTTTGAGAACAAGACTTACGAAGTTGTAGGCAAGCTCTCCGAGCTTGGTTTTTCTGCAGACCGGTTCGATCGCGTATCAGATTTCCAGCGCAACCTTGCAATCGTGCCCGTCAGCGCCCACACTGGAGAGGGAGTCTGCGATCTGCTGATGGTCATGATTGGGCTTGCCCAGCGCTACATGGGAGATGCACTCGCCCTCACCGTTGAAGGTCCTGGTGCCGGTACGGTACTCGAAGTAAAAGAGGAGCGGGGACTCGGAACCACTCTGGACGTGATCCTGTACGATGGGACGCTATCAATCGGAGATGAAATTGCAGTTGCTACACAGGGTGATGTGATCTTTACCAAGGTGCGGTCACTCTTAAAACCCCGGCCCATGAAAGAGATCCTTATTGAGGATCGGTTCGAGCGCGAAAAGACCGTTGTTGCTGCAGCAGGAGTAAAAGTCACAGCACCTGATCTGGAGGGAGTGATCGCGGGTTCTCCGTTCTTTGTAGTGCGGGGCAACCGTGATGAGATTCGGGCAAAGATCAAAAAGGAGATGACCGAGATCCATGTCAACCTTGCTGAAGAGGGGATCGTGATCAAGGCTGACACCATCGGGGCACTTGAAGCACTCTGCAAGGAGCTCGAAGGAAAAGAGATTGGTGTGATGCGCGCAGAAGTCGGGCCGGTAAGCCGGCACGATCTGATAGATACTGAGACCATAAAAAATCCAATCTTTCGCACCCTGCTCTCGTTTAACACCCCCATGCTGCCCGATGCAGCGGAGATGATCAAAAACCCGCTGTATACACAGGTGAAAGTTTTTGAGGGGCGGGTGATCTAACAGCTCATTGACCAGTACGTGGCATGGCGGGACGAGCAGAAGCGACTCCAGGATAAGCAGCGGTTCGAGCACGTGATCATGCCAGCAAAGATCCGCCTCATGCCCGACTGCGTTTTCCGGCAGAGCAACCCGGCTGTTGTCGGTGTCAGGGTGCTTGGTGGAAAGCTGCGAAATGATGTCAACTTAATCAAGCTTGACGGCAGGAAAGTCGGCCATTTAAAGAGCATGCAGCTCCGGCAGGAAAACATCCGTGAAGCAGATGCCGGACTTGAAGTTGCAATCTCTATTGAGGGTGCAACGATAGGCAGACAGCTAAATGTGGGAGATGACCTCTTTGTGGATGTACCCGAGCGTCATGTGAAAGTGCTGGAGAAGGAGATGCTCAAGTCATTGAACACAAGTACACAGGAGATTTTAGAGGAGTACACTTCGATGCGAAGGAAGGCTGAACCCTTCTGGGCAAAATGAAAATGCGATTGTCCGGAATGACACGAGGGTTTAATAGCGTATTAGTATAATAAAATGGGTACTTCTCATGTGTAGGCAATCGGGCCGGCAGTTCGAGACGTGAAAAAATCCTGAAATCTGATTTTTTCCAAAAAAACCAATAAGGAGAGATTTGAATGGTAGACTTAAAAGTCGTAGTATCAGACCCAAAGACCGGTCGTGCCTACAATGTCGATGCCAGCGGTGGCGCGGCAGGGTCGATCGTTGGCAAGCGTATTGGCGATGAATTCGATGCTGCCCCTATCGGGCTTGCAGGATACAAGATCAAGATCACCGGTGCATCGGACAGGACCGGTATTCCCGCAAAGAAGGGAATACCCGGCGCAGGGCGCAGGAACCTGCTCCTTGCTGACGGAATTGGTTTTCACCCCAAGATGGATGGAGAGCGCAGGAGAAAGACCGTCCGCTCCAGTGAGATCACCCAGGATTTTGTGCAGATAAATGCAAGCGTAACTGCCTACGGAGAGAAGACTCTCGATGAACTCTTCCCGAAAGTTGAAGGGGAGAAAGCTGAAAAAGCAGCGGCAAAAGCCCGCGGCAAAAGATAAGATACCAATTCTTTTTTTAAGATTTTATCAAACAAAAAAAAAGGATTACACCGGTGAGTTGACACTCACTTCGCCATATGCAGAAGAGTTCCTCGCAAACTTTAGTGCCTTCCCATCCTTGTAGATCTCAACAACAATCTCGTGACGGGTGGAACCATCTTCCTTGTGAAATGTTGCTGATACAGCACCTGTACTGGCATTGAGCGGGAACACGCGCTCACCGGAATTCCTCATCGTTACCATCTCCCCGTTTATCCCATAGGTTCCGGCAAAGCCGCCGATGTAGCTCACCTTTACAAAAACTCCGTTGCCCGGAACCGTGACAGATGGCGCTTCTTTGATCAATTCAGGTTTTATACTTACTCCTGGCGCAGTCGTTGACTGGGAAGAAGGGCCCAAAGGTACCTGTGTTGCCTGCACCGTGGTGCTTTCACCTGATGGGGGCTGTCCGCCAGTGTTCCCGCCACCCAAAAAAAACACGAGCGCCATGATCACAACTGCGATGACCCCTGCAACTGCTGAGACAGACACCCACCGCTTGTCCCAGGGATCTTTTTTTCCTCTCATAAGTTAACACCGGACATCTTGAGGATAGATCTTGAATAAATGGGCGAAATACTTTGTGTACTGCTGGTTTGGTATCTGATACATGGCAATCGTTTTTTTTAAACGTACTGGTTCAGCCTTTCTTCACACTCTGCATAAGTGCATCGGATAGATCTTCAAAAGGTACACCATATTTTTTTGCGAGAAGAACAAGGGCTGCAGGTGGCAAAAGGTGATTGTCAAACCCGTCCCTGATCGTCTTGTTCATCTCCGCAACGATATCGGTCTCCGGCTTAGCTGTGACTTTTATTAACCGTCCGATCAGCACCTGCGTTGGATCATTGCGCTCAAAGATGGCAGAGGTAGGTTTGAACCCGATAGGTATCGTAATCGCTGCCAGATCAAAGCGGGGGGCATACATCCCGTTTTCAAGGCTCATGAGCCCCTCTTCTTCTGCACGCCGCAGGATCTGGTTTGCCTGATCGGTGCTCATCCATTTCCGGTCGAGCGCGTAATAATAGACCAGTTCGTTCTTTCGCATTCCGGTCTTTCTGGAATGTTTAAACGGTGCAGCGACCGTCACTTGCAGTGTCAATTGTCAGTACCTAA
This sequence comes from Methanoregula sp., assembly GCA_030653335.1. Lineage (GTDB taxonomy): Archaea > Halobacteriota > Methanomicrobia > Methanomicrobiales > Methanospirillaceae > Methanoregula. The sequence goes on from JAURZP010000451.1 coordinate 7,997, forward strand.
TCCAGTAGAATTTTTTTCATATCAAGCGCATCCAGTCCTTCACCACTGCCTTCCTTTGCGATATCGATATCTGTGCGGGATACCTGATCGGTCAGGCGCAGGTAAAAGATATTATTTGCAATGGGGACTTTCCCCCCGCCGCGTAGGGCAAGTTCAAGTACAGAACATTTCAGATCAACTGCTTCTGTGATTACACCGGGCCGTAAAACATCGGGGGTGATCTCGCCAAATGTTGCCCGGTCAAGAGCAATTTCTACCTTTGTTTTAACCCGGACCAGTTCCTTTCCGGCCGTTTTGGTTGTCTCATGGTTATCCAGACCGGCAATATGCCCGAGCGTCTCGTTAAAAGGCATCCCCATCGCAAATGAGAGATCCACCCGCTGGGGGAAACGATAACAGATCCTTCGCATAGCTAGAGTATGCAAGTCTGAAAGAAAAAAGATTGCTGGTCTGATATTGATTATTCGAGCAACACAGCGTTGATAACGCCATCCTGGCCCGGGCGACTCATAATGCGGGCGTTTCCGATTTCGGTTTTGATAACTGCGCCCTTTGTGAGCAGGTTCCGCCGCACATAGTTCGGGTTTGCGTCGTTCTTTTCAACCTTTTCGATCTTCACTTTTTTGGTTTCGCCGTTTTTTGGGTTGGTCACATTTGCAAAGGCTGCCCTGAGCGCCCTGACCTTGTCGTTTCCACCAAAAGTTCGGATGATCTTCCTGCGATCCTCTCCAATATGGGTGTCAGCCGGTGCAAGACCGATTTCTGCTCTCCGCTTCATTGCTGCCGGACGGCGTCTGCCACCGGTTACCTTACGTACTGATTCTCCCTGCCACTGCATGGTGTCACTCTCTATAAAATCTTCACGGAATAGACTTCCTCAAAGATGGTGCTCTATATATTCCCTTCAGAATTATTTATAGTACTTCCTGATTGAACGTTTTTTTGCTGCCAGACCGTCTGATGATGGCAACTGTATATTTCCTGACAATTCCTGCTGTCAAAAGTAGTGACAGAACACGGAGCATTTACGAAAGGATGCTATCGAGTAAGGCTTCTACACCGTCGCCGGTTTTCAAGTTTGTCCTGAACACGGGCATTGTTGGATTGTACCGCTTGATATCCGATTGCATCCGGTCCAGATTTGCCCCAACGAGGGGTGCAAGATCGACTTTGTTGATCACGCCAATCGTGCAGTCCCGGAACATCATCGGGTGCTTGTTCACCACATCGTCTCCTTCAGTGGAACTCACCACAACGATCCGCTTCTCGGCACCGAGCCGGAAATCAGTAGGGCAGACCATGTTGCCCACATTCTCGATGAAGAGCACATCGATATCATCGAGTGGGAGGTGGGCAATTGCGTGTTCAACCATGTGAGCATCGAGATGACATTCCTTACCGGTATTCGCATTGAATGCCGGCATTCCCAGTGCAACAATCCGCTTAAAGTCGTCGTCTCCGTATACGTCACCGGCAATTGCACCCGCTCTCAGACCTTTCTTGTTGAGCAGTGGGACAAGGCGTTCGATGAGCGCGGTCTTACCCGAACCGATCGCACCAAGGAGATCAAACGCCCGGACCCCGTGTGCCTTTAAGTGCTGTGCGTTCTGACCCGCCAGCGTGTTGTTGACGTCGTACACATCCTTCTCAATCCTGACGTCGATATGATGCATGTAACATAATTGGGAGCGTACACTGTTTATACCTTGACCCACAAACTCTCCTGCAATGGTGGAAGGGGAGTGTATTCTATATCCCTGCTACTTCAATGCAGGGTATTCACGCAGTGAAGGCAGGAGGGTTCCGGGCAGTCTGGCAGCCAAAGGACCGGTTCTTGCAGATATTGAACGCTCATTACGGAAGATTGGGGTAAAATACAGGGCCGAAGATCACCACCACCCCACACACTGGCAGCGCCATGAAGGTCGTATTGTTGCAGAGTGGACTGAGAAAAAAGAGGTGCTCATAAAAAAAGTAGCACAAAAGATGGATAAGGGACGGTAAACGGATGTATGACCTGCACACCCACACGATCCTCTCTGACGGCGAGATGCTCCCGATTGAATTAATCCGGCGGATGGCGGTGATCGGTTACACGACTGTAGCGATCACGGATCACGCGGACCCTTCCAATACCGAAGAGATACTCGCAGCCCTTGCCAAGGTACGGGAGTCTGCGCAAATTTATGGTGTAAGACTGCTCTGCGGGGTTGAGCTCACCCACGTTCCACCATCACTTATCGCAGGCCTTGCGAAGTCTGCAAAGGAACTGGGGGCAGACATTGTTGTCGTTCACGGTGAAACAACTGTTGAACCGGTGGCTCCCGGGACAAACCATGCTGCCTGTGGATGCAAATACGTAAACGTGCTTGCCCACCCGGGACTCATAACGATTAAGGATGCACGGCTCGCTGCAAAGAACGGAATCGCCCTTGAACTTACCTCACGTGGCGGGCACAACCGGACGAACGGTCACGTGGCACAGATCGCACATCTGGCGGGATGCCCGCTTGTTGTTGACTCTGACGCGCATGCTCCGCATGATATTATGAGCAAAGGGGCAAAATTTATCGTGGCAAAAGGGGCCGGACTAACCGATGCGCAGTGCAGAGAGGTTATATCTTTAAATATCGACCAGTTCCTTGGTTCCTGAAAATTCTATTTATACTTTCACGGAATGTTTAAATACCGCTTTGTTGCATATATATAGATAACTAAAATATTTTAGTATTATTGTGTTTGTGAGGTTATTTGATTGAAGGTTGTTGGTCGAGCGATGAGCACAGTTGGCAGTCGGATGCTCATTATCCAGTGCGATGCCGGTCAACTCCCCGCTTTGTACAGCGAAGTGACTGACAAGCGGATGAAGCCGGTAGGAAAGATTCTGGATCTTTTCGGCAATGTAAAAGCACCATACGCAGCAGTTCTCTGCCGCGAAAAATGTGCGGTTCTGCCCAACGAGAAACTCTTTGCAAAATAAGATCACAACAACACAACTACATCAGTGTGTGCCAGCAGAAAAAACAGTAGTGGGGAAAGTGGATGACAGAAGTTGAGAAGTTAAAAGTCCTTCAGAATGAGAGGGAAGCGCTCAAGTCGCGGACAAAGCAGAAAGAGACGGAGAAGAAAGCAGAGAATCACACCGAAACAGTCTGTCCTGAGTGCGGTGGGCGACAACTTGTTCACGATTATGAGCGGGCTGAACTGGTCTGCCAGAGCTGCGGGCTTGTGCTCGATGACGATTTCATTGACCGTGGTCCTGAGTGGCGTACATTTGACCATGACCAGCGCATGAAGCGTTCAAGGGTCGGGGCACCGATGACCTTTACGATCCACGACAAGGGTCTCTCGACCATGATCGACTGGCGCAACCGTGACAGCTATGGCCGGGCAATCTCGTCCAAGAACCGGGCACAGCTCTACCGGCTCCGCAAGTGGCAGCGCCGTATCCGTGTAAGCAATGCAACCGAGCGCAATCTTGCATTCGCCCTTTCAGAACTTGACCGGATGGCATCAGCTCTCGGTCTCCCGCGAAACGTCCGTGAAACCGCAGCTGTTGTGTACCGCGATGCGGTTGACAAGAACCTTATCCGAGGGCGGAGCATCGAAGGTGTGGCAGCTGCTGCCCTCTATGCAGCCTGCCGGCAGTGCAATGTGCCAAGAACCCTTGATGAGATCGCCGAAGTGTCGCGTGTCTCAAGAAAAGAGATTGGCAGGACGTACCGTTTCATCTCCCGGGAACTTGGCTTAAAGCTCCTCCCGACTTCCCCTATCGATTACGTACCGCGCTTCTGCTCGGGACTGACGCTTAAGGGTGAAGTCCAGAGCCGCGCAGTAGAGATTCTACGGCAGGCCGGGGAACGCGAACTGACCAGCGGCAGGGGTCCGACCGGGGTTGCAGCAGCTGCAATTTACATCTCCTCAATCCTTGGCGGCGAGCGGCGCACCCAGCGCGAAGTGGCAGAAGTGGCCGGTGTTACTGAGGTCACCATCCGGAACCGGTATAAGGAACTTGCAGAGAAACTCGACATCGAGATCATTCTCTGATTCGCAATCATTTTTTCGCAGTCTCTCGTCTCAAGATGCGACGACTGGCGTTAAGGGACAGCAACAACTATATCCCCTGCGCTGAAAAATTGTATGCCACAAAGGCGGGCTCGTAGATCAGGGGTAGATCGCTACGTTCGCAACGTAGAGGCCGCGGGTTCAAATCCCGCCGGGTCCATTTTCCTTTTTAAAAAATCAGGTCTGAAATTTTTTTAGTCATGAACTCATGCTTTCTGCATTCTGCGGGGTGTTAAACCCGAACGTGTTTTACGCGTTGAGTTTTCTCACCGGGGGTTTTTGTGCCATGGGAAAAGGCTGTGCAGGAACCACAGTGAACGTCATAAACCTGCATCTTACAATTTTTTTAAAAATGGACGAATGAATCATTTCTTCTGTTGCATGGACGCAACTTCGCCTTCCAGCGTGGATTTCAGCTTCTCCAGCGCTTCATTGAGATCGTTTGTTGTGGTGATGGTAAACGAGTTGTCGCTCTTTGGGTCATGGTAATTGACAACATACTCGATCAGCCCGTCCTTTGTCTTCTTGGGTTCAATGATCAGTTTGGCCATAATGGATCATGAATATTTTATTTTCGTGCTTCATCTGCCTTGCGGGTACCTGATCAGTAACAACTATATGGGATAGGCGGAAAAATAGTATGCCGCAAATTATATTGCAGGGCTCGTAGATCAGGGGTAGATCGTCACGTTTGCAACGTGAAGGCCACGGGTTCAAATCCCGTCGAGTCCATTCGTTTCTGGTATAGTTTCATGCAAGACCGTCAGGTCTTGTCGGGTTCGAAGGGCAGAGCCCTCGCGATTTGACGGGTTTTTAATCCCGTCGAGTCCATTCGTTTCTGGTACGGATTTCGTTTCTGGTACGGTATCATTCAGGACCTTCAGGTCTTGTCGGGAACGAAGGGCAGGGCCCTCGCGCCAACCACCATCAGGGGGTGGGGTTCCTCACGATACGGGGGTTGGATGTGGCAACTCTCATAAGAGTGAATGCCGAAGATCAAATTTACTCCTGAAAAAATCGCGAAGAACCAAAAAAAACCCTACAGAAAAAGCATTTTTAATCAATCCAGTCGAGCAGGTGGCGGGACTTCTCCTGTTCGCCCTTCTGGATCAGCTTTGCTTTGACTTTTTTTACTGCATCGGTTGCAGGAGACGACTGCTCGAACTGCCCGTAATCCATATAGTCGCGGGAGATCCGGTCATCTGGCTCTACGGTAATCTCTTGTATGGGAGAATACTGCTCTTCTGATATTCCCAAAGTGGATGATTCTTCCTGCCGTATATTCTGTTCATGCCCCACATCCTGTGAGGTTTCCTGCATTATCATGGGGGCCATGACGGGAATCAGAGGCGGGGCAGGAGTTGCGGTTGGCGGGTGTGCTGTGTGCTGTCCGTATACGCCCTGAGGTGAACCTGACCGGTACAGTAAGAAATCTACAAAATCTTCGATTTCCCTGCGATGTTCAGGTGACAACCGATCCAGTTTGCTTTCGAGTGATTCCATACAGTGCCAGTGTATTTGCAGAGAAATG
>JAURZP010000456.1 GCA_030653335.1 Methanoregula sp.
GTACCCGCTGCGATCTCTGGATCAGCATGAATTCATGAGACTCTGAAAAGGGGGATTTCGGGGGTTTTACGCCGATATCACTTCAGATAATGGCTGATTGGCTCAAGGGTCATCTTCTCGCGCTTGATTGCATCGATGGCAAGAGCCGCTGCACGCGCCGCCTGCAGGGTGGTAATATAGGGAATTGAGAAGTCCACTGCCGCACGCATGATCTGGTAATGATCCTGCCGGGACTGGCGGTCCTGCGGGGTGTTGATGATAAGACGTATCTCTCCGTGCCGCATCATATCCAGCACATTGGGTGAACCTTCCTGAACTTTTCTTATGAGGTGCGCTTCGATACCCGCATCATACAAGTAGTCCACTGTGCCCTCTGTTCCGTATAATACGAGCCCGAGATCGCGCAGCTGCCGTGCGATCGGAATTACTTCTTCCTTCTGCTCCATATTGACCGAGATGAAGATGGAACCTTTAAGCGGGAGTTCGTTGTCGGCAGATATACATGCCTTGTAGAATGCAAGCCCGAAATCATAATCAATTCCCATCACTTCCCCGGTGCTCTTCATCTCTGGTCCGAGCATCGTATCGACACCGGCCAGTTTGTTGAACGGGAGCAGTACCTCTTTAACAGCTACATGTTCTATCTCGCGTTCCTTATACCCGAGATCTTTGAGTTTCCTGCCAACCATCACTTTTGCAGCAATCTTCGCAACCGGAATGCCGGTGGCCTTGGAGACGAACGGCACTGTGCGACTGGCGCGCGGATTTGCCTCGAGCACATAGACAATATTATCCTTGACTGCTAGCTGGAAATTAACCAGCCCGATCACACCAAGACCCAGTGCCAGTCTGCGGGCATAATCCCTGACCATGTCAACAACAGCCGGTGCGAGTGACTGGGTTGGGATCACACACGCAGAATCCCCGGAATGGATACCTGCCTGTTCGATATGCTCCATGATGCCCCCTATCAGGACATCATGCCCATCGCAGACAGCATCGACATCGAGTTCGATTGCGTTCTGGAGGTAAGAATCGATCAGTACCGGGTGATTTTTACTGACCCTGACTGCTTCTTTCATGTAGGTCTCAAGTTCCCGTTCATCGTGAACGATCTCCATTGCCCTGCCTCCGAGAACATAAGATGGTCGAACAAGAACCGGGTAACCGATCCGTTCTGCCATTGCCTTGGCTTCACCTTCTGAGTATGCGGAACTGTTCGCAGGGCAGGGGATATTGAGGTTTTTTAAGAGCACGCTGAACCGGTCACGGTCTTCTGCAATATCCATCGCATCCGGGCTTGTCCCCAGGATTTGTGTGGACATGCCAAGGCGCTTAATCTCATTTTCAATGGGAACTGCAAGGTTGACTGCATTCTGCCCCCCAAACTGGACCATCACGCCAAAATAATTGTCCGTTTTTAAGATATTGATAATGTCTTCGAGCTGCATGGGTTCGAAGAAGAGCCGGTCCGAAGTATCAAAATCCGTAGACACGGTTTCAGGATTATTGTTCACTATATGGACTTCAATTCCCTCCTCCTCGCGCAGCGCCTGGACCGCATGAACGGTACAGTAATCAAATTCAATTCCCTGCCCGATCCTGATTGGCCCGGATCCTAATATGAGCACTTTCTTGCTTTCTGAACGAACAATTTCACAGTCCTGCTCGTAGGTGGAGTAGAAATAGGGGGTGATTGCCGGGAACTCTGCGGCACACGTGTCTACCATCTTATAGGATGGTGCGGCAGTGACGGCTTCGATCTCTCTTTGGGTTTTCCCGCTGAACTGGGCAATCTCGGTGTTGGAAAAGCCTAATCGCCTTGCAATGTTGAAATCTTTTGTGCTGCACGCACCATCAGCCAGACATTTTTCCATATTGACAATATTTCTTATCTTCTCTAAAAAGAACGGAGTTATTGAAGTGAGCTGGACAATTTCTTCTAAGGTGAAGTTTTGCCGGAATGCATCAAAGAGGCAATGGAACCGCTCATCGGTCGGGCGGGAAAGAATCATGCGGATTTCACTGTGACTTGTGTGCACCTGGACGTCGGTATCCAGTGACCTCTTTGCCTTCATGAACGCTTCTTCAACAGTACGCCCAATTGCCATGACTTCTCCGGTGCTCTTCATCGCTGTCGAGAGCGTCCGGTCTGCTCCTTTGAATTTGTCAAATGGCCAGCGGGGAACTTTGACCACGATGTAGTCAATCGAAGGTTCAAACGATGCCGGAGTGCAACCCGTCACTGTATTCATGATCTCATCCAGCCGCAAGCCGATCGCGATCTTTGCAGCCACCCGGGCAATGGGATAGCCGGTTGCTTTTGAAGCAAGTGCTGATGATCTCGAAACCCGCGGATTGACTTCAATCACCCGATAGTTACCATCCTTGTATGCAAACTGGACGTTACATCCGCCTTGTACATCCAGCGCCCGGATAATCTTGATAGCAGCGCTGCGCAGCAACTGGAATTCATCGTCACGCAGGGTTAGGATCGGGGCGACTACGACACTTTCCCCTGTATGGATGCCCATCGGGTCCACATTTTCCATTCCGCATATGATGATACAGGTATCCGCAGAGTCGCGCATCACCTCAAATTCAATCTCTTTCCAGCCAAGTACGCTCTCTTCAATCAGTACCTGGTGGATACGTGAACGTGCGAGTCCGAGTTCGACAGTACGGAGAAGTTCCTCCCGTGTCCGTGCTATGCCCCCTCCTGCGCCTCCGAGGGTGTATGCCGGACGCACAACCGCCGGGAGCCCGATTGCCTTTATCGCATCATCAACCTGGCTTAAACTTGTCAGTATAGTGCTATTGGGGACCGGCTCGCCAATCTCGAGCATGAGGTTCCGGAACTTCTCCCGGTCTTCACCTTTGTAGATTGCTTCGAGAGGTGTACCAAGGATCTCGACATCTTTGAGTGCACCTTTTTCTGCAAGCTCAGCGGTCATATTAAGTCCTGTCTGGCCACCCATGCCTGAAAGGACCCCATCCGGCTTTTCTTTCTCGATAATCTTTGCAATGACATCAGCACGAATGGGTTCGATATAGATGGCATCTGCCATTTCGGGATCGGTTTGTATGGTAGCAGGATTTGAATTAATCAAGACAACACTGACCCCTTCTTCCCGCATTGCCCTGCATGCCTGACTGCCGGAGAAATCGAATTCTGCACCCTGCCCGATCTGAATTGGACCTGAGCCAATGATTAAAACCTTTTTTATATGCTCTTTTCTGGGCATTATGAAATCCTCCGGAAAACGCCGTCAAAGTAGTGACATTCGGTGTCCATGGGACCTGCGTGAGCTTCGGGATGGAACTGGACACAATTGATCTTCAGGTCTTCATTTTCAAATCCTTCAACGGTCCCGTCGTTTGCATTCACAAAAGTGACCTCACATCCTTCCGGTAATGAATCCCCATCGACTGTAAACCCGTGGTTCTGGGTGGTGATAAAGATCCTGCCGTCATGATACCGGACCGGCTGGTTGGCACCGCGGTGTCCAAACTTGAGCTTGTAGGTGTCGCCACCAAGGGCAAGGGCCGCGATCTGGTTGCCCATACAGATCCCAAAGATCGGTAGTTCGCCGAGACATTTTTTCACAGTTTCGATGGTCTGGACGGCTCTCTTTGGGTCACCAGGTCCGTTAGTGATAAACAGACAGTCCGGTTCAATGGAAAAGATATCTTCCGGAACTGCATTATAGGGAAAGATATAGAGATCTCCTTTGCGTCGGGAAAGGCTGGTGATCATGTTGGTCTTGAGTCCAAGGTCTATGAGGGCAATCCGTTTGCCTTTCCCAGGGATGCGGTAAGGGGCTTTACAAGAGACTTCGGGAATGGGGTCGAAGTCTGAAATGGCAGGGGCATTTTTTGCAAGTTTCACTGCGTACTCCCCATCATCACTTCCAACGACAAGAGCTGACCGTAGAGTACCCTTGACCCGTGTTTTGATGGTTAAGCTTCGTGTGTCAACACCACATATGCCCAGAAGTTTTTTTTGTTCGAAATAGTGCCGGATGGTGGGTTTCACATCAGGAGCGTCGCAGATCTCACGGCATACCATTCCGCGAACCTTGACATTCTGGCTCTGCATATTCTGCACATCGACCCCGTAATTTCCAATTGTAGGGAAAGTAAACATCAGGATCTGGCCATAATAACTGGGATCGCTCATCGCCTCCATGTATCCAGTCATTATGGTATTGAATACCAGTTCGCCGGAACATTCACCCTCAACTCCGAAACCATCACCGACAACAAATTGCCCGTCCTCAAGACCCAGAACCGCCTTCATAATCTTCCATATAAGATTTGGCTGAAGGGTTATTAACGATAATGCAGATGACCAAAAGTGAATGGATGTGGATGCATTTTTTTATTTTCCTTCAGGAACACTACCACGAAAAAAGGAGTTCATGTCATAAGATATGGATAATGAATCCGCAATTTCTACGGTTGACAAGGATATGAATAAAAAGAAGAAGTGTTGATATTCACATATCATCAAAACAAGGTGAACGAACATGGGAACATTTGGAAGAAAGATTGTTGATACTGATGTTGCAGAGCTTGTCAGGCTCCTCAACAAGGCATTTTCTGATGAATGGCTCGCGTACTACCAGTACTGGGTTGGCGCAAAAGTAGTAAAGGGCCCTAACAAGGAAGCGGTTATTGCCGAACTCGCCCTCCACGCCACTGAAGAGTTAGGGCATGCAGTCCTGCTCACCACGCGGATTATCCAGCTCGGAGGGACCCCGGTAACCAACCCCCAGCAATGGTTCAAGCTCACCAACTGCGGATACGATGCGCCGGATGATCCGTTCATTGTTAAGATACTTGAACAAAATATCAAGGGTGAGCAATGCGCGATTAAATCGTACAACAGCCTGCTTAAAAAGACAAAAGACAAGGATCCGGTTACCT
>JAURZP010000464.1 GCA_030653335.1 Methanoregula sp.
GTATGCTGCGTATTGCAGCTGCAGTAATTCTTGGCGGTATCGTAGGCTCAATTTTGTTTCTCATCGTAGCGATGGTTATTGGTGTCGTGAACGATAAGATGGGCATGATGATTCCAGTCAACCTGCTCATTGCAGAGAATGTCTTTAGTGCAATTCTGCTGATGCTGTTCATCCTCCTCTTCATTGGCGTTTTCTGCTGGCAGGTATACCACACACCACATTCTGATCAGAACCTGTAGTTAAGAAAAGCAATACAGGGCATAAGCAAGGACAATTTGTGTTTCTTGTCTTTCTTAAGAACCCTTTTTTTATGATCTGCGCCCTTACCTTTTTTACCTGTTCTTCACAATAGTTCGGTATGACTCCGGAAAAGACCGCAGTGACAACCGTTGCCAGCCTCATGGCACTTGCCGCACGCACAGCACCTAAAGGAAAAGGGGTAGACACGATCATCATCCGGGTGCTTACCGGAAAAGAGTTGTCCACGCTGGCTACCAGACTTTTAGAACTTGGGGAAAAACATGGCATCGGCTTTTTCTTACGGGATGCAAAGAACATTACCGCGAGCGATGCGTGCGTGCTGATCGGCGCACGGGGAGCAGTCATTGTCGGAGTTAACTGCGGGGCGTGCGGATACAACACGTGTGCAGAGATGGCAAACGCGTGCAAAACAAAAAAGAAGAAGATGACGTTTTTTGCCGGACCCAACTGTGCGATACGTATGGCAGACCTCGGTATCGCTCTTGGATCTGCGGTAAAAACCGCCCAGATTCATAATGTCGACAACAGGATCATGTATTCCGGTGGCGTTGCAGCCATCGATCTTGGGCTTCTGGGAAAGGACTGCACAGTAGCGTATGCGATTCCACTCTCTGTAACAGGCAAAAACATTTTCTTTGATCGTGACGTGGCGAAATAACGGGTGTTAAATTATTGGTCATGCCAGAACACCGGCTAAAATCATTTTTTGAGACCCATTTAAAAAAGATTGAGGATCTAATCTGAAATCTCATGCTAGGCCTTACTCATAACCTTAAAAACAAAGATTAATCATTCGTACCGCCATAGTGTATAACTATGGCAGAAGCGGTTACCTCCCCAACAAGTCATCAATCCCTTCGGCAAAAGAATTCAAGGAC
>JAURZP010000466.1 GCA_030653335.1 Methanoregula sp.
CGTGAACTCTGCAACACAAATCACCATCACTTCTCCTGCCGGTGCAGCAGGTACCGTTGATGTAACGGTCACTACACTTGCAGGTACCAGTGCTACTTCATCCGCTGACGAGTTCACGTATACTACAACCACTTCTGCCCCGACCGTAACCGGCATTACCCCAACAAGTGGACCTTTGGTTGGTGGGACTGTGGTTACTATAACCGGTACCGGGTTTACAGGTGCAACTTCTGTCATGTTCGGAAACAATGCCGGGACCTCCCTGATCGTGAACTCTGCAACACAAATCACCATCACTTCTCCTGCCGGTGCAGCAGGTACCGTTGATGTAACGGTCACTACACTTGGAGGTACCAGTGCTACTTCACCCGCTGACGAGTTCACGTACACGATTACACCTCTCACCATAACCGGCATTACTCCGGGAACAGGTGTTGCCGGTACACCAGTTTCGATAACGAACCTGGCAGGTACTGGTTTCCTCCCGGGTGCAACTGTGAATCTGACAAAGACAGGTTCATCCAATATCACCGCCACTTCTGTATCCGTAGACTCATCGTCAACGATCATCACCTGCATGCTCCCGCTCCCCGCGCCATCTGCAACATCTGCTGGTCATTGGAATGTCGTGGTAACAAACTCTAACGGGCAATCGGCAACATTACCCAATGCCTTCACCGTGATAAACCCGGCCCCGACCATAACCAGCATTAATCCAGCCACCGGTGTCGCCGGGACTCAACTATCGGGCGTAAGTATTACGGGCGAAAACTTTGTTATGAATACAATACCGTCCGTCTGGTTAGCAAAACAAGGAGAGGACAATATTAATGCGACCGATGTTGTCGTGGTTTCACCTACGCAGATCAACTGCGGACTTTTACTCACTCCATACAAAAACACATTACCCGGGCAATGGGATCTCTTGGTAAAGAATGCAGATGGGCAATCCGGGTCAAAGATTGCCGCATTCGCTCTGACAAACCCGGCTCCAGTAGTAACATCCATTGAACCACAAACCGGAGTTAACGGGACAACAATTGACATTGTAAGAGTAACTGGCAACAACTTTGGCTTTGGTCAAAACCCGGATATCTGGCTGGCAAAAACCGGGCAAAGTAATGTTGTAGCGTCCGATACGGAAATTTTCGGTACGACCCAACTGAAATTCACCCTTATTATTCCCGAATCCGCTCCGGCCGGGATGTGGGATCTCATGGTCATGAGCAAGGACGGGCAAACCGGGGCATATCTCGGTGTGTTTGAGATAACACCAAAAATTGGTGCCACCCCTATGACGTGGGAATGGTCTAATGCAAATGGTTGGGATGGATGGGAAACTAATACTATTTGTCCGACAGCCGGAACCTGTTCGATATATGGTCCGGAAATTGTAAGCGGCCACGGCGAATATGGATCGGATGTCACCTCTGCTACGGGTAGTAAAACGGAATCCACAGTCTGGAAGACATTTACGGCCCCCTCTGATACCACATGGACTTCCCTGACTTTCACGGGTCTGCTCAGTTCCTCCGATCATCCCAGCGGAAGAAAGATGACCATTAACATCGATGGCGTGAATGTGTACGCTAACGATGCCAAAACCGACCCCACGATCGACGGTCTGCCATTCACCATTACGCGGACATTTACGCAGAGAAATGCAGTAACAGTCACAATATCAGGCATACAGTCCCCAATAAAGAAAACATCGTCGTATAGAATGCAGTTTAACACATTGACCCTGAGTTGAGAAGGGACCCTCACAAAACTGATAACAAAAAAGGCGCCGGCTGGATAACCCGTATGGTTCCGTATTGTCGGGAACACGGGCAGCCGGTATATGAGGGAATACCCCCATTTTTTATTTTTAAATTCATTCTATTCTAAAAAGTGAGTTTATTCATATTGGTAGTATCCGGTATGTCCGGATTGGGTTGTTTTTCTACAAGAAGAAAACGATGCACTAACCGGGTATTTTGTCAGGAAAAGCCAAATGGTAACAAGGAATGGATCTTGTGAAGTGCAGATGGATAGTCGAGACATTTTTTTTATTTTTGATGCAGATAAAATCACCATTTTACCACACCAGATAGCCAGTTGCAGCTCGTGATATCACAATCCGTTAATGGATACTGCCCTGCAGCAATCCTGATTGTCCTCTCTCGTAATGTCGTGTAATTTATAAACTAATCCATCCATTGATTGTTTATTCAGGACAAGAGCACAACCCCGGCAAAAATCCTCGCTGGATATCTGCCCACGGATGCCAGTCATATAAGAATATAAAAAACATTGTTGGTGAAATCTTTGGGAAATCCCGTTAATAAAAATAACAAATCGTGATGGAGCATACTATGATATCCCTACCTGCCAATAAAAGAGGGTTGCTGAAGATCGCCGGGGCACTCATACTTATTGTCATCATCTGCGTTGTCATTGCAATCATTGCGATGGGTGCTTTTTCAACCCCCCCTGAAGACAAGCCCCCGGCACTGAACATCACCCCGATAACCCCGGCTCCCCCCACACTTTCCACCATCACCCCGCCCAAAGGCGCTTTGGGGACAATAGTACCGGTAACAATTGAGGGTAAGAATTTTACCT
>JAURZP010000471.1 GCA_030653335.1 Methanoregula sp.
GATTTCCTGAACGAGAAACAAATCCATTCCCTTCTTTTGCAGGAAATCCCTTGTAAATATTCCCGCTTTCATACCCTCTGCAATTCCCTGGCCATTGTCTTTGTATATAATCTTCAGACATTCATCTGACATTTTGGCACAGGTGAGTGAGACCTGCGTCATCGTACCCCCGTGAGTAAGGGAATTGTTTGCAAGGATCTGGAATGCCTGTTCGAGCAGGGGATCGGCAAAAATTTCCAGATTATCCAGTTTTACCTGGTGATTGATCTTTGAAAAATCCAGATGTGAAATGGCTAAAAGGAATGCATGATTTACATTCTGCCACCGTGGTGGTTTCATTCCCATATCCTGGTAACTGTGAGCAAATTTCAGACAATGGGTAATTTTTCCGAGTGAATCCTCCATTCTGTCCATAAACCCGGACAGTTTTTTATCACTCATATCTCCTTTTGTCAGTTGCACATACCCGCCAAGGGAAAAAATCGCATTCTGGATATCATTGAATGTGACCGAATTCAAAAGATTCAGTTTTTTCTTTGACTGCTCATGCGCTTTATCCGCCCGGTTTCGTTCAGTAACATCCCGGTGGAAGGTAAAAAACGGTGCTTGCTGCGACCCGGTGTATACCACACTTACTTCTGCATCAATGGTCCGCCCATCTTTGCACCGGTACCGTGTCTCGAACCGGTCGCTGCCTTTACGGAGTATCTCTTTCATGTGGATGGCGATCATTTCCTGTGATTCTTTCACTTCGATATCAGGCAGGGAGAGATTGAGCATTTCTTCACGGGTATAGCCAAGCATCGAACAGAATGCGTCATTGACATCAAGGAACGCTCCTTTCAAGTCAACAAGACAGAAACCATCCATCGCGGTTCGCAGGATCGTGCGGTACTGTTTTTCTCTTTCTAAAAGGGTCTGCTGGCTCCGGGACAGATCATCGTATTGCTGGTGGAGTTCTTCTTCCTGCGCAGCGAGCTGCTCATACGCAGCCCTCAGTTCAGTTTCCGCCACTCTTCGTTTGAGTTCAGCACGATCAATTGCACTGCTTACTCTTCTGGCAACCCTGCCTACCACAACTATGGTAACTAGGGAAAAAACCGAAATGATCAGTGCAAAGACAATGGCATTATTCACGGGTTCAAAAGAGGTGAGAAAAATGTGAACCAATTCATCAAACAGGATGATAGCCAGCGTCAGCGGAATGAACGCCCTGAGCAGCTGGGCATGGGTTGAATTACCGGTAAAATACTTTAACGGGGTTGAAAACTGTCCTGCAGCGGTTCCCAGCCCAAGTCCAAAGAGGACTAACGCAAGTGCGGATGGCAGGGCGATCGGGATTATTCCGGAACCGTAAAAAAATGGGGCTCCGTAAAGGTAACTGAGAACAAAAACAAAACTCACGAACAAAACGATGATACCCAGAATTCCAGATACATCCCTGATACGGGGGTGCTTCTTTGACAGCTCTGGGGCAAAGAGGAGAATGAGGAGACTGATACCTGCCGGAAGGATCAGGCCGGAGGTAACCGGGGATATGGGTGTTGTCGCCATTCCACTCAGTGCACCGCTGACCTGTATCGACAGGTGTTCAATAAAAAAGTGATGTCCGAGTATATTCAGTGGGAACTCGATCAGCTGGATAAAGATGATGAGACCCAAGGCTCCGGTAATAACAGTTCGCGTTGTTCCACGAAGCGGTTTCTTTGCAATGCCCACAAGAACCAGACCAAAAAAAATCCAGATCAGTGCTGATGAAAACGATATTGGTTTATAACCAAGAATAATGCCGCTGAAAAGGGGAAGAGACAGATACAATCCCATTATCCCGAGAATTCCGATACCGGCTGTGCCGATACCGCAAATTGTTGTGATATGAGAAATACCAACAGAACGAATGGATTTTTCGTCATGTCCCGTTGTGTCAGGAGTGGGTGCTTGTGTCATATCATCAATCCTCTCCACAAGGAAGGAATAGTGATTTCCTGATTATTTGTTGTTGTGGACACACTTGTTTTGTTATGAATAAATAAGTTGGTTCAACATGAAACAGAGTTACCGGTAACCGACATCTTTGAAAAAGATTTTACCGGTTAACGGTAAATTACGGACATTCGCCGGGAATACCCGGGGAAGAAGTGTCAGGAATTTCATTTTTAGAGTATTGGTTTCATGATCCGACAATAAGCCGGATCACCACAAACGCAATAAAACCGATCAGGGCGCTGATCGGAATAGTCAGGATCCATGCAAGAGCAATGCTCCGTGCAACACCCCATTTTACGGTACTTGCACCCATGGTGGTACCCACGCCCATGATCGATGTGCAGATGATGTGCGTTGTACTCACTGGGATACCCGCAATAGAAGCCCCTATGATGGTTGCCGCTCCGGCAGTTTCTGCAGCAAACCCGTGCACTGGGCGCAGCTTTGTGATCTTGTAGCCCATGGTTTTTACAATTCGCCATCCGCCAAAGAGTGTCCCGAGTGCGATGGCTGCATGGGCAATGAGGATCACCCATAAGGGAACCGGCAGGTTGTTTGGGTCAACTGCTGCTCCAAAATATCCTATAGAGAAAAGCAGTGGAACGATGATACCCATTGTTTTCTGGGCATCATTTGTCCCGTGACTGAAACTATACGCTGCCGCAGAGCAGAGCTGGAGCCTCCGGAAATGAGTTTCTGCAGTTGATTTATGGGCATTTTTGGTGATGTTGAGCACGATTGCCATAAATAAAAATCCAATTGCAAAACCAATAAGGGGGGACAGGATCATAAACGCCGCTACGAGCTCAATGGTGGACCACTTGATTGCAGCCAGTCCCGCTGCGGATATACCGGCTCCTGCAATCCCCCCGATAAGAGCATGGGATGATGACGTGGGCAGGCCAAAAAACCACGTGATCATATTCCAAACAATGGCACCGGTGAGTGCAGCGAGAATGATATAGGGGATCATAACGGTCGCAACAATCTCCAGTTGAATGATCTTGGCTATTGTACTTGCGACTGCCACCCCAAATCCGAAGGCAGCAATAAAGTTAAAAAAGGCGGCAAAGATCACTGCATTTCTCGGGGAGAGCACTTTTGTGGAGACAACTGTTGAGATCGAGTTTGCTGAATCGTGAAACCCATTGGTGAAATCAAAAATTAACGCAATGCCTATGATGGCAATAATCAGGATAAGTGGTGCCTCTATCATGCAGACTCCTTATGTTTGACCCCGCTCCTTACGAGTGTCGGATAGCGATATCGGACAGCACATTTGCAACATCTTCGCAGTTGTCAGTCGCAATTTCAAGATGTTCGTAGATGTCTTTGAGTTTGATGATCGTAATAGCGTCAGTGGTCTTGAAGAGCTCAGTCACTGCATTTGCAAGTACATCATCAGCAACATTTTCAAGCCTGTTCACCTCAATGCAGCGCTCTTCGATGTATCGTGGATCTTTGATTGAACGTATGGCTTTTACCGCACTTTCGATCTCAATAGTGGACATATGAATCAGTTTTGCCAGTTCGATCATATGTGAATCAGTGCCTTTGATCCCGTAATAGTACATCTTCTCGGTTGCACCATCGATATAGTCCAGTACTTCATCAAGGGATGAAGCAAGTTTTGAGATCTCTTCGGGATCCATTGGTGTGATGAACGTACTGTTCAGCTGCTGGTAGATATCGTGGGTAATCTGGTCACCCTTATGTTCGAGCTTCTCAATCGAGTGGCGCTTCTCTTTGACATTGGTAAAATCCTCGGTCAGGGCGACAAGCTGCCAGGCAGCTTCCTTAATAATCCCTGCCTGCTTTTCAAACAGGTCAAAAAATATCTTATCCTTTGGTATCAACAACTCACGAAGACCCATAACAAACCTACTGGTAATCGGTTGAGGTTCTTAAAAAATATAGCGAAATATTGTGGGCTCTATACTAACGTCAATGAAAAGCTGACAACCAGATATCCGGCCCATGAAACTACCAGCGCAAGCGGGATGGTGATTATCCATGCTGTCATCATCTCGCGCACAACCTTCCACTGCACAGCGTTTTTGCCCCTCGTTGCTCCCACACCAATAATTGCTCCGTTAATTGCGTGGGTGGAAGAGACGGGTATTCCCTGTTGGGTGACCATAACAAGAATCGCACTGCTCGCTGTTGCTGCACAGAACCCCTGGTACGGCCGGATCCTGGTGATATCTTTTGCCATCTTATCAACTACCTGCCACCCGCCAAAACAGGTACCAAGCCCGATTGCTACTGCGGATGCAAGAAGAACCCACAAAGGCACTTCAAACGCGAGCAAAAGTCCGGACGAGAGCAACAGGGCAGTAATTACACCTGCCGCATGGAGACCATCATTCGCGCCGTGGGCTGTTGCCTGGACAAGGCATGCGAGAATATGCAGGGGCTGGAAAACATGTTTTGCCCGGTCCTGGCGCGAGTGTTTGATCATCTGGGAAACAAGGACATTAAATAGAAATGCACCCGACATGCCAAGAAGCGGTGAGATGAAGATGAAGAGTACGATCGCAAAGAGGCCGTGGAGCTGTATTACCCCGGCAATCATCAGGATAGGGATAATAATTCCCGCTCCGCAAACCCCCCCGAGCAGGATTCCATACCGGATATCTCCTTCAAACGCTGCACAGATGATGGCAAGTACAATTGCCCCGAGAATCGCACCAATAATCGCGTAGAAAAAAACCTGGATCACAGTGTCTGTACTGGGAAGGATAACGGCAGAAAGGCCAATCGCCCCTATCCCTGCTCCCAGTAATCCTCCCACCAGCGCGTGACTGCTGGAGAGCGGGATTCCCATACGGGTAGCGACAAAGACTAAAACAATCGATGCTCCCATTGCTACGACAATTGATAAAGGGGTGAGTGCTCCGGAGGTAACGATTGCCGTCCCTATCGTTGTTGCAACTGCAATAGAAAAGATAAACGGCCCGAGCATGTTGCATATGGCAGTAGAGAACACTGCCTTGATGGGCGAGAGCGCTTTTGTTGCTACAACCGTTGCAATCGAGTGCGAAGCGTCATTAAGACCGTTTACAAAATTCAAGGCAAGTGCGAGAATGATACCAAACAGGATCACAGGTTCCATGCCGATCATGCGTGGCTCATTGCGATGTCATTGAGTGCGTGCCCGACATCATTGCACTTCTCCATCACCCGGCCGAGTCCCTCGTAGATATCTTTAAGCTTGATGATCAGCAGAAGATCCTTGGTCTTGAAGAGATCGATGACTGCCTTTGCCTGCAATTCAATTGACAGGTTATAGATCCGGTTGATCTCGATAGTATGACTCTTCACTTCATCCGGTTTTTTTAAACTTTCTAGAGCAGTTACTGCTTCTACAATCTCTGTAGCAGACATCATGATCAGGTAGGAAAATTCCTTTAATGTCTCATTGCTCTCGGCAAGCTCGTAGTTGCAGATCTGCTGGGTGACCCGGTCAATGCGGTCCATCACATCGTCCATCACCGGTGCAAGTCTGGAGATCTCTTCCGGCTCGAGCGGGGTGATGAGGGATTCGTTCAGCTGTTCGTACACATGACGGGTGATCTCGTCACATTTATGCTCAAACTGGCGCACCTTGTGAGACTTTTCTGTGCCATCCGGGAGTTCATGGGTGATCTCGTTTAAAGTGACAGCAGCTTCAGAAATCATGGCGGCCATGTTTTTAAAGAGAGTAAAAAATATCTTATCTTCAGGAAGGATCAGATCACGTATACGCATAAGAGGTCTGGATAGTCCCTCTGGTATTTAAGTATAAAAAACGAGTGGACTGGGCGGGAATTGAACCCGCGGCCTCTCCCATGCCAAGGGAGCGATCTACCACTGATCTACCAGCCCGCTCCTCTTTAGTAGGATGCCATAGGTTAAAAGAATTGGGCTTAAACAAAAGGGCATGGATAAAACAGAGATCTAAAAAAACAGAGATCTAAAAAACAATTATTTCTCTGATGCTGCCGTGGATTTGAGCCAGTTGAGCACATTTGCACGGGCTTTTTCCATATCCGATCTCTTTGTGATCGCACTGTTTTTTATAAACTCTTCAATCAGCGGAATTGCACCCTGCGGCATTTTGTCAGCCACCGGAAGCATCGTGCGCTTTCCGCCCGATAATTCGTACACCTGTTTTACTCCGCTCCGTTTGCCCCGCTTTGCCTTTGCCTTACCTTCAATCTCTACAATATCCATAGCAAAGTCAATAACAGGTGCATTTGCAATGGAACCGCCAACCCCAAAGGCATCCACGATATCGCGGTACGCTATAATTTCTTCTCTTGTTACTCCGCCGGATAAGAAGATCTTCACGCCGGAATACCCGTGGGCATCGAGTTCCCAGCGGACTTCTTCGATAATAGACCGCATATTGCCCCGCCGTGAACGAGGTGTGTCGAGCCGGACTGCTGTCGCGCCGCATTTAGCTGCCCGCAGGGATTCAGATTTTTCATCACAGTACGTATCGGAGAGCATGATCCGGGGTACTTCTTTTGGGGCATGCCGGTCAAACGAGCGCCATGCCTCTTCAGGATTGTTGTAGCACATCACAAATGCGTGCGGCATGGTTCCGACTAACGGTATTCCTTTCGGCGCACTGGTGTTGGAGACCCCGTCCACCCCGCCGATCCATGCGGCCCGTTCGATCATCCGGGCGATAGAGGGATGCTGCCTGCGGGAGCCAAAGGAATAGACCGGGCGGTGATGGGCTGCAAGCTTGACATGGGCAGCAGCAGTTGCAATACCCGAAGCATGGCAGAGAAACCCAAGTATGGCGGTCTCATACCGGCAGAAGTCGCGATATTTTCCGGATATTCGCAGCACCGGCTCATTTTTGTAAAAGACGGTGCCTTCGGGCATTGCATCAACAGTTACCGGCACCCCTTCAAGCAGCGCGATCACATCAGAAAGCCCGCAGAATGTTGCCCATGTATCTGGAAGTGCAGTTGCAGTCACCTCCATGACAACGTGCGGATTGATTCCCTCTGCCGAAAGCGTCTCTTCAGTGCGCTCAAAATAAATGTCCGTGCATTCCCCGCGCCGGATCGTTTCATCGCTGACGGTATCGAATATGCCCATACCAGATGTTGGTACGTGTGAGGAATTTACGCTTGCGGAATGTATTTTTAAAATTCGCTAAATATTAGTGCCTCCCGCGACAATTATTCTTAAAGCGCAGGTAGAGCATGCAGTCTGTATCATACACATTAGAGGGGAATGGGCCTGCACGGGCCGGGGTGTGGATCTGATGCTCGGCATCATTGGGGGCACAAGCCTCCTGTTCTCAGAACTGCCGGAGCTCGAAAAACGGCAGGTGCATACGCCGTTTGGCAACACTCAACTCCTCTGCGGGGATATCGTGATGCTGATGCGCCACCAGCAGGGGCTCCCTCCGCACAGGATCAATTACCGGGCGAATTTGGCCGCGCTTGCGATCGAGGGCGTAGACCGGATTGTCGCGTTTGGCTCTTCGGGGTCGCTGAACCGTGAGATAACCCCCGGCTCGCTCGTGATTCCCACCGATTACGTGAGCATGACTGATATCCCTTCGATCCACGATCATGCGATTGAACATGTGCTCTCGGTAATGTCTGAGACCCTTTCCAAAAAGCTCGCATCCCTCATACCAGAAGCCCGTCACGGCGGGGTGTATGTGCAGACGAAAGGGCCACGGTTTGAGACAGTTGCTGAGATAAAGGCATTGTCAAAGATAGCCGATCTCGTCGGGATGACCATTGCCTCTGAAGCGACACTTGCAGGGGAACTTGGAATGGATTTTGCCGCACTCTGCACGGTAGACAATTACGCAAACGGAATGGATGACGGGATATTAACCTATGACGAGATTCTTGAGATCTCGCGGTCATACCGGCACCGCACCGCAGAACTGGTAAACACGATCATCAAAAAAATGGCGTGAGGCCAAAATGGAGATCATGATGGGGGATATGGAAAATATTTTCAACAAACAGCAATCGATCCTGGTTGCAAATGTGATGGTGGACGGAAAGGCTGCAGATATTTTTGTTAATGACGGGGGGGCTATCGTTGCGGTTGGGAACAGAGTCCGTGAGCTGCATAAGGGTGAAGCCGATCTGGTGATCGATGGCGATGGCGCGATCGCACTTCCCGGTCTTGCCAACACCCACACCCATGCGGCCATGTCCCTGCTTCGCGGTTATGCAGACGATATGATCCTGCAGGACTGGCTGGGCGAGAAGATCTGGCCGCTTGAAGCCCACTTAACCGGCAATGATGTGTACTGGGGAACAAAACTGGCCTGTCTTGAGATGATAAAGAGCGGCACCACCGCATTCAATGATATGTACTTCATGATGGATGAGGCAGCGCGGGCAGTTGACGAGTCCGGTATCCGTGCGGTCCTCTCTTATGGGTTCATCGATCTCTTTAATGCAGAAAAACGGGAGGCCGAGTGCAAGGCCACAGAGAATCTGGCCTCACAGATCCGTTCGATGAACAACCCACGGATCAAGGCAGCAGTCGGCCCCCATTCGATCTACACGGTCTCTCCCGAAGGGTTGAAGTGGTGTGCGGAGTTTGCAAAAGAGCAGAAGATTTCAATCCACATACACCTTTCTGAAACAGAAAAGGAAGTCACTGATTGTGTTTCCCAGCACGCCAAACGCCCGGCATCCCTGCTTGATGACTGCGGCATCCTCACTCCGGATACTATCGCCGCCCACTGCTGCTGGCTTGATGATGCCGAATGCACCCTGCTCGGAAAACGCGGTGTATCTGCTTCCCATAATCCGGCGAGCAACATGAAACTTGCCACCAACCGGGCAATGCCCATCCGCCAGCTGATGGCCGCCGGGGTAAATGTCTGTCTTGGAACCGATGGCTGCGCCAGCAACAACAATATCGATATGTTTGAAGAGATGAAGACTGCTGCGCTCCTCCAGAAATTCTTCTGGAACGATCCGACCGTTCTTCCGGCACCTGCGGCACTTGCAATGGCAACAACAAACGGTGCAAATGTCCTTGGCTTTGGCACCGGGACACTCGCAGTGGGTGCACCGGCAGATATCGTGCTCGTCACTGCCCGCACAGCATGCAACACTCCGTTGCACAATGCCACGTCCAATCTGGTGTACTCGTGCAGCGGGGCGGCAGTTGAGACCACCATCTGCAATGGCAGGGTGCTGATGCTGAACCGCGAGGTCCCGGGCGAAGATACGATCCTTGCCGGTGCTGCAAAGGCAGCCCATGAGCTTGTCAGCCGCTCACAATCCTCAAAATATGGATAAGACTCACAGGAAAAATACCCGTTCGCACCGTGCAGTTGCAGCCATCAGCATCATTTTTCTCCTGCTCTTGTGTATCGCCACCAGTGGCTGCCTGAGCAATTCCGGCATTCCGGGCATCGGCCCAAATGGTTCTTCCCATCAGGTAGAAAATGACGGGAAACTCTCCGTATATTTCCTTGATGTCGGGCAGGGCGACTCATCGCTGATTATCTTTGGCGATAAAACGATCCTGATCGATGCAGGTGAGATGGATATGGGCGATCGTGTGGTTAATGATCTCAAATCACTGGGCGTTACCAGAATTGATCTGCTCGTTGCCACCCACCCGCACTCAGACCACATCGGCGGCATGCTAAAAGTGCTGGATAATTTCACTGTAGGGCAGGTGCTCGATTCAGGGATGCCGCACACATCGGTTATCTATGAGCGGTTCTTAGAAAAGATCGATAAGAAAAATATTCCTTACAAAATCGCGGTGCATGGCGATACGATCGATCTTGACCATGCCCTGCGGATCGTTGTGTTATCGCCACCGGCCCAAAGGTTGGGCGATGACCTGAACACCAACTCTGTTATGCTGCGCATCTCCTACGGAACAATCAACTTCCTGTTCACTGGAGATGCCGGCAGTGAAGCCGAGACTGCACTCTTAAAGTCCGGGTACGCTCCCGATGCCCAGATCCTCAAAGTCGGTCATCACGGTAGTATGTACTCGAGTTCGCCGGCATTCATTGCACGAGTACACCCGGAAACCGCAATCATCTCCCTTGGGCGGGATAACCCGTACGGCCATCCGCATAAACAGGCAGTAGATATCCTGACTGAAGCCGGAGCCACAATCTACCGGACGGATCGTGACGGGACAATTCTTGTGAGGAGCAACGGGATTTCCTACATGGTAAAGACCGGAAAAGACATTGGGGGTTTAGTCCCAACACTAACGCCAAAGCCGCAGGTTACTGGTACTAGTGCCGTAATTGTGCCCACAATTCCCACACTCCCTCCGGCCGCGATCAATATCACCATTCCCCAGCCATCGCTTGCCATCCCTCAGATTGGCAATGCGGCGGCGGTGGTGATCAGTGCCATCCAGTTCAATGGGCCGGGCGACGACCGGAAGAACGTGAATGGCGAATGGGTCCAGCTGACCAACCGGGGGAATGATACGGTACTCCTCGCAGGCTGGACCTTATCCGACAACAGCCGGATCCCCCTGTATACATTCCCGGCAATGCTCCTTGTGCCCAATGAAACGATCACGATCGTTTCCGGCAAGGGAACGCTTAACAACACCGCGCTTTTCATGGGAAAAACTGAGCCTGTGTGGGGTAACAGCGGGGACATTGCAATCTTAAAAGACGGTAGCGGGAAGATTATCGACCAGAGATCAGAGTGAGATGAGATGAAAGCGACCATTGACCGAATCGAAGAGGGCATTGCAGTGCTGATCAGTACTGAAAAAGAGCCTGTGCGCATGACCGTACCGGTATCGCTGCTTCCGCCCGGTGCAAAGGAAGGGGATATAATTACCCTATCGATCGAACGGGACGAAGAGGCGACAGCAGCGGCCCGGGTACGGGTAACCGGTCTTCTGGACAAACTAAAAAAGAATCAGTGATCGTCAGCCCGTTACCCATCACTGAATGATACGGGTGGGTTCATTACCTCTATTTCACACAAGGCAGAAAAAAATCATCCTTCATGTTTATGTGAAAGTAGGAATTCCATACACGAAATGCTTCCCCAAACCGCAGGATGATATTGCAAAAGTTGATACAGCCAGTGTCGCAGGGATCAAATGTTGTTACCGACTGATTTATGGCAATCTATTCCATCAATCAGTGAATTATTCTATACTCCCGGATAATTCTCTGGTCGTATCAGGATCTCCCCAAATATTTTCATGCTGGTATCATCATACGTTAGTATATAATAATGAGAAATTCCGGTTATAAAAACACACGGGTCTCAAATGACCTGTACCTGGATGCATATGCAGTGCCGGAGGAGCCTTTTGGCATCAGCAAGACGTACTGGATAGCCGGGCTTATCTTTTTCACAACCCTCCTGATTGTCGCTACTATATTCCTCCTCATGAAAGGGGCAACACCCTACCTGATCGGGGGATTCTATTCAATCCCTGCAATTCTGTTTGCCTACTTTTACCGCAGGAGAGGTGTCCTCGTTGTTTACCTTCTCGCGATGTTCTTTTTTGCCATCGTTGTTGTTTTCCGGTATCCTTTGGCCGACGACATCTTCGCAGCGGCTATCAACACCATTCTCTTAATTGCCATAGCGCTGACCGTCTCCTATCTCACTCATTACCTTGTTCAGGAGAAGAGGAAGTATCATGCGATCTTTGAAAACACTGAGAACGGGGTTGTCCTGCTGAATATCATGGACCACCAGATCCTTGAAATGAACAAACGGTTCACCCTATCAGTTGGCCTGTCAGAGTATGAGACAAAAGACCGGAACCTCAATGATTTCATTGACGATCCCGCCCCGCTTGCAACTATTTTTACTGCGCTTCAGTCCCATTGCAGCACTCCTACCCTTGAAATTGCGATGCGGAGGTCTGACGGTTCTGAGTGGACTGCAGTCATTGCAGTACGGAAAATATCAGGTGATCATGTGGTGATAACCTTCATTGATTTCACTGAGCGTAAGAGGCTCGAAGCACAACTGCGCCAGCTCAACGACGATGCCACTCTCTATCTTGATATCCTGACCCATGACATCAACAACATCAATACGGCAAGCCTTAATTATGGCCGGTTGCTGGAGGTGCGTTCCGTAGACTTGTCAACCGATCTCTTAAAAAACCAGATCCGGTCTCTGGAAAAAAGTGATGAGATTATCCGCAACATAACGACCCTGCGGAAGATCCGGGAAGGGAAGGTTCAACGGAGACCCCTCCAAATATCAGCGATCATAATAAGCGAGATCGCCGTATTTCCAGATGCGAAGATCGATTATGACGGCAGCAATGCGACGGTCCTTGCCGATGAGATGCTCTCATCGGTCTTTGACAATATCATTGGCAATGCAATAAAATTCGGGGGTAAGGATACCTTAATAATAATTCGTGTCGGTGAAGCAGAAAAGGAGGTCACCATTTCGGTAGCAGATAACGGGCCGGGAATTCCCGATACACTCAAACCTCATATATTCGAACGTTTCCAGCGGGGGCATTGTACGGTGAGCGGAAAGGGTCTTGGTTTGAATATCTGCAAAGCGCTGGTCGAGCGTTACGGTGGTCGCATATCGGTAGAAGACCGGGTCCCCGGAGAGATGGGAAAGGGTGCGGTTATCCGGTTCACTCTGCAAAAACCCTAAATCTGCTGTCAGGTTTACATCTCTCCAACTTCAAGGCGGGATGAAAACAGTCCGCTATTTATCATGAAAACCATTTTGCATTCAGGTATGTTTTTTCCCTCGCCCGATCAATGTAAATGATATGACTCATCACCAGAAGTTCGAGCACCCTGACCATGCCGGACATACTTGTAAACTCTGCTCATCGTCGCATGATCCAAATCACAAAGCATCTGTGGGGGGCGTCTGTCACAGTTGCGTATATAAGATCCTCATTGTCGTATTGATTGTGATGATCGCGATCTCGTATGTTGCATGGTTTGGCGTATTGTAACCATTTTTTAAATTATTTTTTATCTTCCCCTTCTTCCTCGTGCTCACGTGTCCGTGGCAGGATGAGGGTCTTGTATTCTTCAAATTCTTCTTCGTTAATCAGCCCGCGCTCCTTTAAGTTTCCTACACGCTCAAGCAGCGAAATGCCTGCCTCAGTGCCGTAATGATTCTGGCTGGTTCGCTCTTTCTGCCGTTCCTCCATAAACCCGGCAGCGAGAATTGCAGAGGGCAGGGCAAGGAGTAAGACGCCCCCGATCGTTACCATGCCGGTGATGGTCTTGCCTAAAGGAGTTATGGGTACGATATCACCATACCCCACGGTCGTAACCGTCATCGCTGCCCACCACATGGCCGCCGGGATGCTGGAAAACTTGTCGGGCTGGGCAGCGTTCTCGACAATATACATGACTGTAGAGGCGAACAGGATCTCAAAGACCAGAAAGATTACAAGGAATGAGATGATCTCCCGTTTCTTGAAAAAGACACGGTTCATGAGTTGCAGCGCATCAGAGTGGCGGGTATAGCGCACCAGCTTGAAGATCGAAAGAAGCCTGAAGATGTGGAGCATGGAATAGTCTTTTGGGAATGCAAAGGGGAAGATGATAGGAATGATCGAGATGAGATCGATTATCATGTAGATGCCTGTCGCATAACGCAGGCGATCTTTAAACCTTCCGGTGAATGTGGGGTTTTGTGTACATGACCAGAGCCTTAGGATATACTCGATTGCAAAAACAAAAAGACAGACCGAAATAAGCCCAAAGAGCTGGGTGCGAAACGACAGAGGGAGATCCGGTATCGTGGAGATGACGACAGAAATTGTGTTGGCCAAAATAAAGCTGGCAAGGAAATACCTCACCAGCCTTGCTGTGCGTTCCTCGTTTGGGTAGGTGTTGAGGATCGTGTTGACACGGGTTTTTATCCGGTCATAACGGGGGGGATTTCTAGGTATTTCCTGTGTTTGCTGCGCTGGATTCTCTGTCATCATTGCACTGTCCGGGCTGGATCTTTTAGGAGGATTATGTTGTGAAAACTGATTTTGATTATGATATCACGAAATCCGGGTGGATGGTATTTATAGTGTCCGGGATGTG
>JAURZP010000474.1 GCA_030653335.1 Methanoregula sp.
CTCCTTCCCGGAAATGTTGGGCTCGCATCCGGCATTATGCTCGGGCTTGCGATCGGGTTTGGGGGACTTGGAGTTGCCGTCAACGGGATCATCGCCGACCACTACTCGCTTGCCGCAGCGCTCGGGACAATTCCCATCCCGATTGCCGGGGCCATTATCCTGATGTGCGTGCTTCCCTACCCGTGGAAGATGCTCCGGCAGAAGCACTTGACCACAACCCCGCAGTAACAGCCGGTATAATTATAAAGTCAGATGGAAAATGAGATCATTGAGGATTTACTATGGACAAGACAGGTATTATTGCATTAATCATTGGAATTGTTTTGTGTGCGGTTGGAGGCTATGCCATCATGGCATTCCTTCCTCAGGTCATCATAGCAGTTCAAGGGCTTATCGGGATAGCAGTTGTCTGTGTGGGACTCATGCTGGTTGTCTTTGGCATCCTGATCATCAAGGACTAAAACCGCACTTGCGGATCTAAAAGGGAACAAAAATATCTTTTTTATACCTTGACAACAAGGCACTGGGAACCCGCAGTTTCAAGCACCGGCTCTCTCTTATCTTCAAAAAAGTCATCAAATGCCTTTTTCACACCGGGTGCAGTGACATAGTCGTGGGAGAGGATGATACCTCCAGGAGTCATACGGGAATGAAAGAACTCAAGGCACATCTTTGTGCTTTCGTATGTGTCAACATCGAGATTCACCATCGAGAAACTCTTATACTTTACCGGTTCTGATGTGCCGGGAAAGATCCCTTTATAGAAAAACACATTGCTGTAACCTTTGAGGTAGTCTTTTACCGAATCGTAAGAAGCGGCAAATTTACCTTCGTAAAAAGGCCAGACCATATCGATCTCTTCTACTTTTGGCAATCCTTCGAATGTATCAAAGAGGTGTAGGGATTTGTCACCCTTAGCCGAGCAGATGATCTTTGCCGAACCGCCTTTGAACACCCCGACTTCTGCAATATCGCCCGGCACTTTTTGTGTCCTGTTAACAGACATATAGATATGATATGCCTCGATATCCTCGAGTAAAAGTTCTGTTTCAGAACGGATTTTTTTTAGAATCTTTGCAAATTCCTTCCGGTCTGGACAGCCGTAATGAGAGAACCTGCCCCGGTTTGCAATATCATTTCCCATAAAGGGTTCAAAAAAAACGAATTTACGAAATTTAAGAAGATGCCTGCTCGGCAGTACAGAATCAATTGCACTGAACAGGTTCTTCTTTGGAAGGAGGCTCATGTCTTTATGCATTGGTTTTTCTGAAATTTATAGTGTTTTATAATGGGGACACGTGGGAAATCAGGCCGTGAATTTGAAGAAAGGCGATGTGGACGAACCCTGTGTTTGCTGTCAGACTTTTGTACTATGAAACGGGCTCTGTCATTTTCATGTGCCGCTTTTCCTGCGGTCAGAATAAAGGGAATGGTATTATTTTAAAAAAACTGACTGCGGGGGCGGGGCTTCCACATCCAGTTCATCCAGAAATGGCATCAGCCCGGCAATATACGGTACGGTTTTCCCACCGTCTTTCATCCGGGTTTCTCCCACCGTCACGATTTCGATCATAAGGGGAAATTCGCGCATAGTTTGCTCAAATGAGGGATCGTTCTCACGGGTGAACTTCAAAAAACTCCCTACAGCGATATAGGGCCGCTCAAATTCCCCGGTATGGGAAAACTCCTGCTGGACCGACTCAAAAGTGCGGGTGCGGGCTAAGTCTTCTTCAAAAAAAAGGATGACTTCAACTCCATAAGTGCGAGCGATCTCGTCGAGAAAGCGGACATCGAGCATCCTTCCTTCAGTTACACCAAGAGACCCCATTTTTTCTGCAGGTGTTGTTCCGCCAAGGGTGGACCAGGCTTTCATCTTTTCCATAAAAAGGGTGGGTGGGCGACAGGTGTAAAGCTATGGATTGGGGCTAAAAAAAATTATTCTCTGCCAAACTTGTTGAGCAGTGTAAAGCCGACTCCAAAGAACAGGACCGCTGCAACCGGCCAGACAGACCAGGTAATCCGGCCATTCTGTACGACATCAATGCCGACAAAGAAGATACAGATCATGATCATAACGGCAATCTGGTACCACCATTTCTTCTGGCCGCTGGAATTTGTGGATTCATCTCTCATGATATATCACCCGGATATTGATCGTTTATGATTATACATCCTCTTAAAAGGGAAGAGTTGAACCGGGTATCCCGGTTCAGATA
>JAURZP010000479.1 GCA_030653335.1 Methanoregula sp.
GGCATGCTGATCGTATCGTTGATCCCGGTCTTCGGATTTAAGCATGTAAATTCGTACAGGTGACCCCCGGTCCACCCTATTGCGTCCTGAATTGCACTATTCAATTCCCAAAACGTATACGTTTCCGGAACATGGATCCTCCTCCAGATCTGTGGTCTGATTCCTTTTATGGCAATCTTAAACTGGTAGACACGGTGGAATGCTTCAGTCATATCCTGACCTCTCCTTTTTAATCACAAGTTCAAGTTGTCAGGATATAGTATTTTCTTTCCTGGTCTTCCGGTGTTAATTTCATCCCGCTCTACCAAAGGGACAATGACTTTGTTAAACCTGTTTGCTGAGCCTTTCGAGTTACAGACGTGCCAATCACTAAAAAGAGTTTTATAATCCAGAACCGGTAAAAAAATTTCACCGCGATCCGCACCATCAACAGAAATTCCCGAATATGAAATCCATCGCCACCTGCCGGCACAGCCGGTTGCTCTCCGCAAGGTACCGTTTCGTATCGCGTCCGATCCTCTCTTTGAGGAATATTCTCTCACCTTTTATCCAGTCCCGGATCAGACCATCGGTCATCTCAAGGTGGAACTGGAGCCCGAGTGCAGACCCGAGTAAGAAACCCTGGTGCGGTACACTATCGCCCCTGCATTGGAGTCTCCCGCCAACCGGCAGGTGGAATGTCTCGCCATGCATCTGGAAGACGTGGAAGGTGTCTTGGAACGATGCAAAAACCCCAGAAGAATCGGGTGTCGTGTGGACCGGGCACCAGCCGGTTTCGTTCACGAACCGGTACACGGTGGCCCCGTGTGCCGATGCGATCAGCTGGGCGCCAAGGCACAGTCCCAGTACGGGAACCCGCTTTTTTACTGCCCTCCGGATTAATTCCTTTTCTTCGTTGAGCCACGGGAGTTCGCTTTCATCGTTCACGCTCATCGGCCCGCCAAGGAATACAAGGTGTGTGGCGTCACCCATGCTGACAGGCTCCCCTTCCCAGAGCCGGGCATATTCAAACGGGATCTTCTTTTCAGAAAAGATTTGTTCAAAATAACCGAGT
>JAURZP010000481.1 GCA_030653335.1 Methanoregula sp.
CAACCCCGAGCAGCATGATCGCCGTTGCATAGCGCCAGAGAGTATGGTACTGCCTGCGGTAGGTGTTGCCAAGATACTCATCTGCCCGCGACAGATGCTGGTATGCCCGCGCGACAGATTTGGGATCCGAGATCTGGCCAATGTTTCCTTCCACCCACTGCGCTATAGTTTCAGGAGTATCATCCACATCATAGGAGAGACGCAGCAGTTCCTCATCGGGAGTATTTTTAAACAGGGCAGAGATGAGCGAGAAGATGGATACCCGTTCGTCCTTCTGGGAAGTATGCACCTGCGCATCGTCAATCTTTTCACGCCCGATCGCCGAGGCGTAGAGCATGTTAACCGCTGACCGGATATCGCCTTCTGCGCTCTCAGCGATTGCATGAATTGCTGATTCGCTGCAGCTGATCTTCTCAGCAGAGCAGAGATATTTGAGCCGTGGGGCAATCGACCGCGCAGTAACCGCCTTGAACTGGACAGGTTCGCACCGTGCCCGGAGTTCGGGAGAGAGCCCGTAAAGGTCATTTGCGATCAGGATGATCGGCTGCTGGGCTCTCCGTATACATTCGATGATCGCTTTGGCACCGCCACGGTCTGCTGTGCCCTGCAGGTTGTCAGCCTCATCGAGCACGATCAGTTTCCGCGACGCACCCGTCAGGCTTGCAGTCTGGCTTCCTGCACCGGCAATGCGCTCGATGACTACGGCAGTCCGCGTGTCACTTGCATTGAGCTCGATTGCCTCCCACTTCATGTCATTTGCCAGCGCGTACGCACTGGACGTCTTACCGATACCGGGCTTGCCGTAGATAAGGAGGGGTTTTGACTTCCTCGTCCAGTTCTTTGCCCACTCCGCAATCTGACGTATTGCTGTCCCATTGCCGACAATATCCTGCAACCGTACGGGGCGGTATTTCTCTGCCCAGTCCATACAGACACGTTGACTGTATATCAAATAAAATCACTCAGTTGTCAGCGATGTTTCTTTTACCGGAGTTATATCAAATAAATTATCTCTGATGAAACGAAATGAGGATGTAAGCAATAATGTTTTAGCTGATTTTCAGGTGATGCCGTGACCCACAACTGCTCAACAGAGACAATTGCAAAAGTAGTCCAGGAATACGAGGGTGTCCGGCGCAAGCATGCCATCGGAGAGATGGTCCGGGCATTGAAGATCGATGCCCCGCACGTGGTCGCCTCATTCGGTGAGGATGCAGCGGTGATTGAGCACAATGGCGAAGCGCTGCTGCTTGCCGCAGACGGTATCTGGAGCAGGCTTATGGAAGCTGATCCGTACTGGGCTGGATACTGCTCGGTGCTTGTCAATATCCACGATATCGCTGCTATGGGCGGTCACCCGATCGCGATGGTGGATATTTTCTCGATCGCAAAGACCACCGTGCAGGAACAGGTGGTTAAGGGAATGCACGATGCCTCCGCCCAGTTCGGTGTTCCGATTGTAGGCGGACACCTGCACCCCGATGCCCCGTACAGCGTCATCGATGTCTCGATTCTCGGTTCTGCCCGGCTGGATTCAGTCATCTACAGCCACACTGCGCAGGTAGGTGACAGCGTTATTGCAGCAATTGATATCACGGGCCGGGTCCACCCGTCCTGTGCGCTCAACTGGGACTCGGTCACGATGAAAACCGCTGCGGAAGTCCGGGCCCAGATATCCTTAATGGAGCTGATTGGTCGTAAACATCTCGTGACGGCCGGTAAGGATATCAGCAATCCCGGTATCATCGGGACATTAGGAATGCTGCTCGAAGTGAGCTGCAAAGGTGCCGAGATCGATCTCGGCCTGATTCCAAAGCCGAACCTCTCGGAAAATAACTTAACGTTTGAACAGTGGGTCCGGATGTACCCGGGTATGGGCTTTATCCTGACGGCAAACAAGAGGCATGCAGAGGAACTCATCCGGCTCTTTACCAGTGTGGGAATGACGGCACACGAGATAGGCTCAGTGAATGCATCACGCGAACTGCGGATCCGTTACGAGGGCAAGGACACGCAGGTCTTTGATTTTATCAAGAACGGTATTATGCATCTCTCTAAAGAGGATGTGGCATGCCAGGGCCGGTAAAGCGCATCGGGATTGGGGTTGTGAAAGATCCCGAGAAGGTTATTGAAAGTGCAAACCGCGTGAGCGGCAAATTTGAAATTCTCTGTTATTGCTGCCCGGGAATTGTTGACAGGAATACTGCCGGAACCGGGGTGAGTATTACTGAACATGCCAGTCCCGAACAGGCGCTCGTTGACGATCTGATGGCAGGCAGGATCGATGCGGCGGTGCGGGGAACCCTGCCGGCGAATGCCACTTTAAAAGCTTTGAAGAAAGCAGCAGGTGTCGATCATCTGGAACGTATCGCGCTGCTTGAGACAATCTCTGGGAAAAAATTCCTGCTCACTCCGGTTGGAGTGGATGAAGGGTGGACGGTTGGAGAGAAACTCGAACTGATCAAAAAAGGCAGGAACATTGCAAAAAAATTCGGCCTGCCGGAAAAAGTCGGCATACTCTCAGGGGGCCGGCTGGGAGATATTGGAAGACACCCGCAGGTGGATGCGAGTATGGCCGATGCCGAACTGCTTGCCCGGCTGGGTGATGCCACTCACTGCGAGATCCTGATTGAGGATGCGGTTGAAACCTGCGGGCTAATCATTGCACCCGACGGTATTTCCGGCAATCTGGTCTTCAGGACTCTCGTATTTCTGGGAGGTGGAAAGGGACATGGCGCGCCCGTAGTAAATATCAGCAGAATTTTCGTGGATAGTTCGCGCGCCTCACCAGATTATTCCAATGCGCTATTGCTCGCAGCATCTTTGTCCGAATAATTTTAATCGATGATTTCCCTTTTGTTTGTCAAAAAAACCATTTTAAAGGAAATAAAAATTATTCTGCGAAATTCTGAAGCCCGATTCCTCCGTTCTAAATGGGATGCCGCTTAAAATCGTATTGGAGCAATATTTGGGCCATTTGTCCGGAAAGTTTTTATATATATCAATTGGATTTAATTTTGAGGTAAGAAACATGACCGATTTACCAATCGCAGCAGTTGTAAGGATTGCCAAGAAGAACGGAGCCGAACGCGTGGGAAGCGATGCAGCAGAAGCACTCGTTATGAGAGCAGAGAAGTACATCGCCCAGCTCACCAAGGAATCCAACAAGCTTGCAGAGCACGCGGGCAGAAAGACGATCAAGAAAGAAGACGTTGATCTGGCAGCAAAGTCCTAGATTAATTCTCTTTTTTCTCGCGGTTTTTAGTTGTTCTCTTTTTGGAATTTTGTTTGTCTTGTGATAGTATTTTTTTAGAGAAAAGGCACCTGTTCGATGCTAAAAGTCGGACAAAAACTCTGGCACGCTACAGGTAACCATTGAATATTAAAATAGAACTTCCTTTTAAGAAAACTCAATAATACTGCTTAATGTAGGCGTATGCTTTCCTGAATAATTCCTGGTCCAGATGCAGATTGTATTTCTTCAGCGTCTGACGAAGGGTTTTTTGGATCTCCCGCTCCATTGCGATCGATTGTTTCCATTCCGGGAACCGGATCGCCTTGACAATTTCCCCGTCAATATCATTGACAACCCGTTCAACAATGATTGGGGTTTTATCCGTTTTTACTTCATTGAACAGATCCGTGAGAGCAGCCTTTGCTATTTTCCGCTCATCTTCCGGTTCGACTTCTTTTTCTGCTTCAAGAACTTCCTTTGCCAGACTGAGGAGGCGTTTTAAGAATTCAAGGCTGCTGAAGAAACCCTTCTCATATTCCTCTTTGATCTTTTCCAGTTTCTCTCCCAGCCCGACAAACTTTGGATTATTGAGATGTTTCTGGAGACGGTGAGTGATCTTAAACTCGATCTCTTTGATCTTTTTCGGATATTGCGCTTCCATCATTCCCTTGAGCGTATTTTCATCGAGAATGGAAATTTCGAGATCATCATGAATCGCTGCGAGATGTGCGTGCTCGTTCATGATGTCCAGTGTCTTTGCACCCAGCACATGCCAGATTAGTTTTCCCCGTCCGCTTGTGGGTTTGACAGAAACATAGACCTGGCTCAGCCAGCGATATGCATCCTTGAATTCTTCAAGACACGCGTCCGGTGACAGGGCTTCCCAGAGCCGTGAGAGATATGAGAAATCCGTTGCAAATTTATCCTTTATCTCGTCGTTAGGCAGGTGCTCCTGTGCTGCCATCAGACCTTCGTATCCCGTGACAGAACGATCAATATCCGGGAAGTAATCCAGACATTTTTTGATCGCATCAGGCAATTTTTCCCGCAATTCAGCAAGATTCTTAACGACCGTGATCATCTCCCGCTCATCGAACATCAAAGACCGGCTCACCTTATCGAACACTCCGATATAATCGACAATGAGCCCGTGTGATTTCTTTGGGTAAGGGCGGTTCACCCGCGAGATAGCCTGCACGAGCGTATGATCCTTCATCAGTTTGTCGAGATACATGGTCTGGAGGATCGGGGCGTCAAACCCAGCAAGGAGTTTGGAAGTGACGATGAGAATGCTCAACGGATCGTTCTGGTCCCGGAACCGGTCGAGGATTTTTTCCTGATCATCCCGTGTCCGGTCCCATTTCTTTTTCCATTCCTCCGGATCGGTTGGTGCAACGGTCATGACGATATCCGACATTTCGGGATCGAGCAAGGCATCCAACGCGTTCTTGTACTGGACACAGGCAAACCGGTCATAACAGACGATCATTGCCTTGAACCCATTCGGATAGACGTTCTGCTGGTAGTGTTTCACGATATGGGCAGCGATATCCTGAACTCGCTTTTCGCCGTGAACGAAATTGGATTTCCTGCCAGCACGTCTGGTGAGTTCGTTGCGTTCATCCGGTGTGAGTTGGTCCGTAATCTTTGCGAACTCTTCATCGATTGATTCCTGGTCGATGTGATATTCCAGCAGGTGAGGCTCGAAATGAAGGGGCAGGGTTGCCTTGTCCCGGATAGACTGTTCCAGTGTGTACCGGCTGAGGTATCCCTGCTGGTCTTCTTCTGCGCCGAATGCCCAGAAGGTATTCCGGTCGATCTTGTTGATGGGTGTACCGGTCAACCCGAAGAGAAACGCATTGGGGAGAGCGGCACGCATCTTCCGTCCGAGATCCCCTTCCTGGGTCCGGTGTGCTTCATCGACCATGACGATGATATTGTCCCGGGTATTGAGTACGCCTTCCGCTTCAGCGAACCGGTAAATCGTGGTGATGATGATCTTCCGGGTATCCTGCGTAAGGAGCCGCTGGAGTTCTTCCCGGGTTGCCGCTGTGACCGTATTGGGGATCTCGGTTGCATTGAAGGTCGCGGTGATCTGGGTATCGAGGTCGATCCGGTCCACTACAATAATAACCGTGGGACTTTTCAGCAGCGGATCGACCCGGAGTTTCTGGGCGGCAAAGACCATAAGGAGCGACTTGCCGCTGCCCTGGAAGTGCCAGATTAGCCCTTTCTTGGTTGTGCCGTTTCTCACCCGCTCGACAATCAGGTTGGTAGCATCATACTGCTGGTGCCGGCAGATGATCTTGATCTTCTGGTTCTTTTTGTTGGTGGCAAAGACAGTGAAATTCTTCACGATATCGAGAATAACAGTCGGTGTGAGAAATGCCCGGATTGTTGACAGAATTGCGGTGAGGGTCGGGGCTTTCAGGTCAATCTCTTCGCGCCACGGTGCCCAGCTGTCAATAGGGATTCTCACTGCGCCATAGTAGAAGGCTTTTCCTTCCGTTGCAAAGGAGAAAGTATTCGGAACGAACAGCGCCGGAACGGATTTTTCATACGTTTCATTAATATCATACGCGGCATCGAACCAGCTCTCGGATGGCCGGACGGGAGTCTTGCATTCTCCGATGACAAGCGGGATGCCGTTGACGAGCAGGACAATATCCATCCGCTTGGTGACGGACCCGGTTGAAAATGAGTATTCGGTTGTGATGGTGTATGTGTTATTCTCGGGATTTTCAAAGTCAACGAGCCTGACCGGGACATGCTCGCTATTTTTCCCAAAGGGCATACTGTGTTCGCCATTGAGCCATGCGGCAAACTTTTCATTGGCACGCACGAGACCTTCGCTCTGGACCGAGAGAAGAATTGCTCGGAGTTTGTAGATGACTTCATCCGCTCTCCCGGGGTTTTTTGCAATCTCCGGGTTGATCTTTTTGAGGGCTTCAACGAGATGCGGTTCAACGAAAACATCCGTTTCATCTCGTGGCAGATCTTTTCGCGAGATGTAGGTCCAGCCGGTTTTTCTCAGATAATCCCTGGTGCCGTCGCGGACGGTATTGGCTTCGTTGAAGGACATGAAAATTCACATGGATTGGATTATTTTTTCTGCATCTTCTATCGCAATTCTGGTGTTATTTTCAGAAAGTGTCGGACTGGGGTTGTGATAATCACTGTGATTTCTCCATTGTCTCATCCTATCCAATGTTGTCGAGATGGTTTTTTTACCATTTTTTGCGAAATGATTTCTCAACAATTCGTGATCTTTGGGTTTTTGGGTCGGGATAAACCCCATATTTATCATTGCGTAATCACGAGAATGACAAAAAGCCCCATAATACGCCCTGCTGATTGCACATCTGAATGCAGCATCGGTCGGTAAGGCAGATGATCTACCGGATTCATGGAGTGATTTGGCAATGATCAAAAAATCTGCCCACTGAAATGCCATGTTACTCCCGGGGAGGCTGGAAATCGGTTGTTACGAGGAGATATCCCTGATCAATATCTAAAACCTTTGTATATTCTTCACATATTGCATCAATTTTCTTGATGATATCCGGCTCATATATTTCCTGTCGAACGTATATCGTAAGATATTGGTCATCGATTTCCGGATCTGAATAAAGTTCAAGACTAATCTGGGAGTTCTGCCCGAATTTTTCTTCAGTCAGGACACAGGCAAGTAAGACGATATCATAAAAATTCCGGTGCTGCAGGAGATAGTTAATCACTTCGGACGGGTGAGGGAATTCAAATCCCAAGTAATTCTGGAGAGCACGTAGAGAGCCATCTATTGTCATCGTATTGATGATCCCGGAGTCTGATTGCCAACCGGATAAAATGGTTTCACTGATTATAGAATCTGAAAACGTATTCTGTAATAATAATTCCAAGCGTTCGTTCAGTTGTTGCCGCCAAAGCTGGGGGTCATCCTCACGGCAGTCATCCGAAACCCAAGTTTTTCGGTAATGTCCGAACGGAGTTATTCTGGAGTAGGCATCCATCTTATTCGATCCTTTCAAACTGGTCTTCTAATTTTTTTGTAATACAATTCAGGAATGTACTGTGAACCACGGTATGAGCATTTTCAACCCATTCGAGTGCTCCGTTTTTCGTGATGGCTTTTTTCTTTGCAAGGAAGTATTCTGTTGTCAGAAGGTAGGCACTATTCGCTTTGCTATCAGGCATTGCGGATGTTAATTGCAGTTTGCAGATATCGCGTTTGCTGTTGTAAGGGATGTCGCAGCCCACCATGAAGTCGGTGAATGGCTCGGCGAATCCCTCTCCCAGATGTGGCATGAAATTAAAGTACTGTTTCAGGTCAATGTTGTGACCGGGAATTTCAATTTTATCAATATAGACAAGTGCAATCCGATCAATCCTCTGAACGGCAGTAATTGAATTCAATGCATCGAATGCCTGTTGTATTTTTGGGCGGAAATGTTCCCATCCGGGATAGGGTTTGAGATAATGGATGGAAAGTTTATTTGTTCCGATTTGGATCAATGACTTCCGATCATTGGATAAGAATACTGCGAGCGAATTGGGGTTTTTTACCCAGTGGCGGAATCCTTTGTCATCCGCTTTTATCTCAATTTCCTGATCAATCTTGCTCTCTTTATTGGGGAAATCGGTTTTTAGTTTTTCATATAATAACCCGGGAATAGTCGGATCTGTTTTGGACTCCTGAGAAAAGCGGAATTCACAGATGGCTTCAACGATTGGCGGGTTTTTAAATTTCATGGTTATTGTAGCCCCTGTCCAGTGAGTTCCGAAGGGAAAATGCGGGTTGTATGAGTGAATATAGTTATATAATATTATAAATCACTATCGGTGTTACGTCGGCGATGTTATCCCTGTTCAACAAGCCCAAGGATCTTTGGAATATGTTTGTGGAATCGACATGATTACTATTGGGTTTAAGTGGAAAACAGATGGAATCAGGAATTTTCAAAGAATTTTTTCAACTGGTAGATTTTCTTGCAGTATGGGATGAACAACTGCAACAGGAT
>JAURZP010000484.1 GCA_030653335.1 Methanoregula sp.
ACCGGTGCTCTCCTCTGGTGCGGGCCCGGCGAAAGTAAAAAAGATCAAATTATTTTTTTATTTTTCTTGATTTTTGCCGATGCCAGCTTCTCAATTGAAGCAGTATCAGCACCCGGACTCAGTATAAGTTTGTGGTTCTGCACGGCACTGTCGACAAAACCTTTTCCGGCAGGAGTGCGGATGATCAGGGTGGTTGTGCCAGAAGGGCTCCCGATTGATCCGGCGGAGATATCGGATAGCACCGCGGTGAGATCCGTGCAGTAGTGACAGCCTTTGCGGATGCAGGTTTCAAGTTCTGCGAGCGGCACATTCGTCGTGGTACCATCGTGTTTGAGCACTTCGAGTTTACCTTTCACATCCAGTTTTTTGATCTCGTGCGGTTCTATCTTATAATCGGTACGGAGCTTTCCCTGGATAAGCGCAGTGTAATCGAAAGTCTCGGTGCAGAACAAACCGATGACCAGCCGGATTACTTTCC
This sequence comes from Methanoregula sp., assembly GCA_030653335.1. Taxonomy (GTDB): domain Archaea; phylum Halobacteriota; class Methanomicrobia; order Methanomicrobiales; family Methanospirillaceae; genus Methanoregula. The sequence continues at coordinate 479 of JAURZP010000484.1, forward strand.
CGTACGGTTTGAGCAGATCGTTATCGCTCTCCCGCATGCGGGCAACTGCCTGCACTGCGCAGGGCACACCGATGACTGCAATTCTTTTGAACTTTCGTTCCACTACTGCGTGCTTGAGCGCAGAAAGGAACGGCACCCACCAGCTGTAACGGCTGCCTGCCTGTTGTATGAGGACATCAGATTTTGTGATAATGACTGAAGATGGTCTGAGCGTCCAGCGATCTTCAGTCACCGTCACGATTGCATCGATAAGACCCTGATCCAACGCATTGGCAAGGATTGCCGTAACTGCCCCTCCGCTCTGTTTATGCGGGACTTCAAAGGCTGATTTTCCGCACGCAAGGTCGAGATACTTCCCGAGTGTCTCTGCCGGTTGTTCGCCAACCCGTGGACATACAGAGTAACACGCGGCGCAGTTTACACTATCGGTCGATTGTTTGCAGTACCCGTTGCTCTTTGGGGCAAGCACCATCTCCCCTTCATCAAAGGATATGGCATCTGCCGGACAGACTGCCACACAGGCACCACAGCCTGAACATTTGCCCGTATCCCAGACCTCACTTTTCAAATCGAGATAATTTTTGAGTGCCATCCTCATCACTCCCAAGTATATTTGTTTGCAAACGGCCGTGCGCTTGCCGGTGAAATCCGCGTGTAGTCAGAGGCCAGCAGGGGGGCAGGGTCGAGACCGAACTGCTTTGCAAAATCCTCGATGATCGGTTTGATCATCACTTTCTGTTCTTCAGTTGCCGGGGTCTGTTTGGCACCGACACCGAGATGCAGTCCATCCACCGGACCCCGCACAAGGATCTCGCCGCCATGAATGCCGCTCCCGACACCCCGCTCGGATATCGGTGTAATTCCAGTAAGACCTAAGACAATGAGAAGACCGCCAGCCATATATTCACCCAAAAATGCCCGCGCGGATCCTCCGACAACAAGGATCGGTCGCTTCTCCATGTATTGTTTCATATGGATGCCGCCGCGGTACCCGATATTGTCCCGGACATAGACCCTGCCGCCCCGCATACTGTGAGCTACTGCATCGCCGGCGCTCCCGTAGATGATGACTTTACCCTTGTCCATGGTATTACCGGGCGCATGATCGGCGTTGCCGTTGACAATGATCGTAGGCCCGCTCATGAACATGCCCAGATCCCCGCCAGGTACACCGTTCACCGTGATGGTGACGCCATCGCCTCTCACACCATCGCCAATAAAACGCTGGCCTAAAACATTATCAATGATGATCTCTGTGGCACCATCGGCAATCGCTGCCCGGATCTTCTGGTTTAACGGGGTGTAGTGGAGCCTGTGCGCATCAATGCGTACCGTAGTCATAAGATTCAGGCCCCCACGGTCTTGACATCAAGGACTTCCATTAAGCCTTCGTCAAGCATATAACCCCGGAGCCGGTCGCGGTTGCCCCGCAGGCTCTCGATGCTGTTGATGCCGGCAGCCCCCATGAGTTCTGCCAGTTCTAAAGTCCAGCCGTGGATGAGGTTTTCGACCTGCACAGAATTGGTCTCCGGGTCAAGTCTCTTGACCAGTTCGGGTTTCTGGGTGGCGATACCCCACGCACAGTTGCCCTGGTAACAGGTACCGCAGACCCGGCATCCCATCGCAACAAGGGCTGATGTGCCGATGTAGACTGCATCTGCCCCGAGACAGATGATCTTTGCTACATCTGCACTCTCGCGGATACCACCGCTTGCGATGATCGAGACTTTGTGCCGGATACCCTGCTGTCGGAGTTTGGCATCAACGCTGGCAACCGCAGCTTCAACCGGAATACCCACGTGGTCCCGGAAGACCCGGGGAGCAGCTCCTGTTCCGCCACGGAATCCGTCAATGACAACGGCATCAGCAGATGATCGCGCGATACCGGCTGCAATCGCAGCAGAGTTGTGGACTGCGGCGATCTTTACAAAGACCGGTTTTTTCCATTCGGTAGCTTCTTTCAGGCCACGTACCAGCTGCTTGAGATCTTCGATACTGTAGATATCGTGGTGCGGTGCGGGGCTGATCGCGTCGCTTCCTTCCGGAATCATCCGGGTGCAGGACACATCCGCGCATACTTTCTCGCCCGGAAGGTGCCCGCCAATTCCCGGCTTGGCACCCTGGCCGATCTTGATCTCAATGGCAGCCCCGCGTTCGAGATAGTTGATATCCACACCAAAGCGTCCCGATGCTACCTGTACAATCATATTCTTCTGGTACGGGTAGAGTGACTCGTGAAGACCACCTTCTCCCGTTCCCATGAAGGTACCAATCCGGCTCACGGCTTTTGCCAGCGCAGTCTGGGCGTTGAGACTGATAGCCCCGTAACTCATGTGCCCGATCATGATGGGAGTCTCAATCTGGAGATTGGGAGTGAGTTTTGTGATGAGTTCGACTTCGCCATCCGGAAGCTGCTTTAACGTGAGCGATGAAGGTTTCTTCCCGAGATAGGTGCGCAACTCCATGGGTTCTCTCAGGGGATCGATACTCGGGTTGGTCACCTGGCAGGCATCCAGCACCAGCCGGTCGAAGATGACAGGATAGGGAAGCGCATTTCCCATGCCGGCAAGAATAATCCTTCCGGTTTTTGCCTGGTTGAAGATCGCTTCCCTGACTTCCCGGGTCCAGAGCGGGTGGCTCCGGTAATCATTGGGTTTTTCTTCAATATCGATCGCATCGCGGGGGCAGAAGGCCAGACAGCGGTGGCAGGCGACACAATTCCGGGAATTTATCCGGATATCGTCTCCTTCTTTTCTGTACACGCCATAGGAGCAGTTTTCTATACAGCGTCCGCAGGACATGCAGCGGTCAGGATCAATTGAGACTTTGAATTTTAGAGGGGTGCTCCCGATGCTCATGAGTACACTCTCCCGATCACCGGTTCGCCGGCTTTTGGCATTGAGATGTTCTCAACATCCGGATCGATCCTGCGGATGGCCGCTTCTTCGCTGGAAATGTAGAGGCGATCTCCGGATTCTCCGCTGACGAGTGGGCGGAGTTTGATCCGGTCAGTAAATCCCACGAGCGCATTTTCGTTCGCAACACAGATTGCAAACGGGCCATTCATGAGTGCTGGACCATAAGTGAGTCGTATGGCCCGGTTAAGTTCCTGCTCCTTTGGGGGCATCCGGTCAATCTCTTCCCAGAACGGGGGGGCCAGTGCCCGCACCGCCAGTTTCTCTGAGAGCCCGTGTTTCCGGACAAGCAGATCTACAAGATACGCAACCACTTCTGTATCGGTATACATTGTGCATTTGTAGCCATAACTCTCGATGTAGCGCCGGTTTGTACCGTATGATGTGATCTCCCCGTTGTGCACTACACTCCAGTTTAAGAGATTGAAGGGGTGAGCCCCGCCCCACCAGCCGGAAGTATTTGTCGGGTAACGGTTGTGGGCAAGCCAGAGATAGCCTTTGTAATCCTCAATCCGGTAAAAGTTTGCCACATCTTCCGGCCAACCGGCAGCTTTGAAGACACCTAAATTTTTTCCCGAAGAGAAGATCAGCGCACCGTTCTTTTCCGCGTTCACCTTCATGACCAGATGGGTGACGATGTCTTCATCGGGGGTGGTACTTTTCGGCATCAGGCTGCGATCAGGGCGGAAGAAATATCTCCATGGGGTGTGGACTTTGCGGATATTGGGCTGCTCGTAGGTCTTGATCTGCTCATCGTGAACGATCGTTCCCCATTTCTCAAGCAGGTTGTCTAACGGAACTTTGTTCTCCCGGATATTGTCAAAGAATACATGCAGCGCATAGTAGTCCTTGTAATCCGGGTATATGCCATAGGCAACATAGCCGGCTCCCTCGCCGCTCCCGCGCTCATCCATCATGGCGAGAGAATCCCTAATCTTCCCGCCATCCATGAGCTGGCGGTTCCTGTCAATTACACCAATGATACCACACATATTATCACAGAGAACGATGATCCATTATACTGAGCCTTTCCTGATTTCAATATGAGCATTCGCTCAATAATGTAAGTGAAATAGATATAAATACGATTGGGTGGAACCTTTCTTCCATTATGTCAGCAGACGTAACGAAGATGCTTAAGAAAATTGAGGCAGACAAAGTCAAATTTATCCGCCTCCAGTTCACGGATATCCAGGGGATGCCAAAAAACGTTTCAATCCCCGCCATCCAGGCTGAGAAAGCCCTGACGGAAGGAATCTGGTTCGATGGATCCTCTGTTGAAGGATTTGCACGGATCGAAGAATCCGACATGATCTTAAAGCCGGACCCGTCAACCTACGCAGTCCTCCCATGGAGACCACAGGAAGGGAAGGTCGCGCGATTTATCTGCGACGTCCAGACGTATGGTAACAAGCCCTTTGATGGGGACCCCCGGTTTATCCTGCAAAAGACCATTGCTGATGCGGCAAAGATGGGTTATACGTTCAACACCGGACCCGAACTTGAGTTTTTCCTGTTCAAGATGTATGATGGCATACCCACAACGGAATTTGTGGATCACGGCGCATATTTCGATCTCGCTCCAACAGACTCTGCAGAAGATGTAAGGCGCGATGTTGTCCTGGCACTGAGTGACATGGGATTTGAGATTGAAGCCTCCCACCACGAAGTTGCTGACAGCCAGCACGAGATTGATTTCAAATATGGCGATGCACTTATAACTGCTGACCGTGTGATCACGTTCAAATTTGCAACCAAGTCGATTGCCCTCCAGTACGGGCTCCATGCATCCTTTATGGCAAAGCCCATTGGAGGTATCAATGGCAGCGGTATGCACACCCACGGTTCACTCTCAAAGAACGGCAAGAATGCATTCTTTGATGCCAATGCAGAACTTCAGATCTCCGATACGGCGATGTATTACATTGGCGGCATCTTAAAGCATGCACGGGCAATCACGCGTGTGGCAAACCCGACCATCAACTCGTACAAGAGACTGGTTCCCGGCTATGAAGCACCCTGCTATATTTCCTGGAGTGCCGCTAACCGTTCAGCCCTTGTCCGTGTTCCTGCTGCCCGCGGCAACAGCACACGTGCAGAATTCCGAAGCCCTGACCCGATGTGCAACCCGTACCTCACCTTTGCCTGCATGCTTGCGGCAGGTCTTGACGGTATCAAGAATAAAATTATGCCACCGGAATCAACGAACACGAATATCTATCACCTCAATGCAAAAGACCGAAAGAGGCTTCACATCGAAATGCTCCCCGCAAGCCTTGCTGAAGCAAATGCAGCAATGCTCAAGGATGAAGTCATCTGCAAGACTCTCGGCGAACATGTTGTAGAGAACTTAACCCGCATAGCAGAGATGGAATCTGATGCCTTCCGACTCGCAGTTCACCCGTGGGAACTGGACCGTTACCTGGCAACATACTAATTTAAAAAATAATTTTTTGTCGGCAAGGTTCGGACTTGTAATCCGGTAACTTACTGTCGACCGTTCTCTAATCCAGGATATTTGCACATATGGCGAGATAATGGTAATTTTGTACGCAGGGGCGTTTGTTAACCTCTCATGTATTGAGTAATCCAAAAAAAACGCAGATAATTCCCGCTTTTAAGAACGGTTGCCCGTATGAAATAAATCTATCAAAGGTGAAAGACATGGCTTTAGATACCGGTGTTACTGTCTGGCTCATGGTCTCGGCAATGCTTGTTATGCTGATGACCCCCGGAGTTGGGCTCTTTTATGGCGGATTAGTAAGAAAGAAGAATTTTATTTCAATGCTCGCTCTCTCGTTTGTAGTTCTGGCTCTGGTGAGTATCCATTGGGTTTTGATCGGGTATTCACTTGCATTCGGTCCTGATGTAGGGGGTATTATCGGCAACCTGAATTACCTGGGACTCAATGGGGTCAGCGCAGACGCGGGGCCCGGGGGATACCCCCCGCTTGTATTTATGGCATTCCAGCTGTTTTTTGCATCTGTGACGGTAACGATTGTTACTTCAGCGGTTGCCGAGCGTATCAAGTTCTCATCGTTTCTTGTTTTTATCATTGTGTGGCTTACTCTCGTATACTGTCCACTTGCACATTGGGCATGGGGCGGGGGATGGGCACAACAACTGGGCCTTATTGATTTTGCCGGTGGAACGGTAGTTGAGATCTGTTCGGGTTTTGCGGCTCTTGCGCTCGCACTGGTAATTAAAAACCGGGCCGGATATGGTGAGTATACCTTCGAACCCCATAACATCCCGATGGCCCTTATCGGGGCAGCGCTTTTATGGTTTGGCTGGTTTGGTTTCAATGCGGGAAGTGCACTTGCCGTAAACGGTGTTACTGCAACTGCATTCATAACAACAAACACTGCTGCAGCGGCTGGTGCCCTTGCATGGATGTTTGCCAGCTGGTATCACGGAAAACCAAGTTCACTGGGAATGGTCAGCGGGGCAATTGCAGGAATGGTTGCGATAACACCGGCAGCCGGTTTTGTCAGCCCGCTCGTTTCAATTCTTATTGGAGCGGTTGCCGGAGTACTCTGTTACGGCATGATGCTGTTCAGGGTT
>JAURZP010000495.1 GCA_030653335.1 Methanoregula sp.
GCCAGCCACTACTATTCCTGGAGAACCGGTAAGACCAGAAAACGGTTCCTGAAAACCTCGAACTCTGTCGATACAGATCGACAGATTATCACCGGTTTGAAGATATCCCAGCATCCGGTCCACGATATCCCGCACGCCAAAAAACTCCTGAAACAATGTCACCGAGTCAGACATTCTGACCTCTATGTCATGGAAAAGGATACGACTCTGAAGAGATCCATGAATTAATACGAGATATGCTCAACTCATGTTCCCTTATCCCGGTCAGAAACAGAAAACGCAAATGAATCTCCGGATATTATAGAAGACGAATCGCTCAGTCTTTCGATGATGAAAAATATCATCAGAGAAACAAAGTCGAAACCGTGTTCTCAGTCCTGAAAAGAAAGTTTGGGGAATCTCTCAAGGCGCGGAAATACCGACTCCAAGTCAAGGAGATCAAAATCAAAGTGATCCTCTATAACCTCTCAAGAATGATCTCTACTTTTGCATTTCTTATTCTCTTTAAGGAATTCTACAGAGCCGAATTTTTTAATGCCTTAAAACCAACATTTCCCCGAATTTTGGGAGATAGTCTTCCGTCCAAATCCATTGGTACATGTATGTCCCCCAGTAAAGATATCTATTCGGAATTTTTGGGATACAGAATAATCGAGAAAATTGTTAAATGAAAAGATAATAAATATATTAATGAAAGGTTCAGTCAAAAATCTTCGTCATTATCCTTGAGCGGTTTTGGGATGCACATTTTATTCTCGCTGCATTGGTATCCTTCCATGATACAATGTCTCTGAAAAAGAGAGTACGAATGAATAAAAAGTGATTTTCTCTTACGTTGATCAATTGATTCAATTAATTTGGTGATTAATTTATCAGAGGACTGATCTCTTAACATGTACAAAAAATTAAAGAATTTCAAGTCACGATTATACGGACCTTCCAGTTTCTATGACCAAATTAAAACAATGTCTGAATTGGAATCAGATTTTAAAAATTTTAAGTGTGAGTATGGTCCTTTTTTGAGCCAGGGTTCAGAACTCGCTGATAAAAACCGGAAACTATTAGTACTAAGCTTTTCCACATATCGATTTCAGATAAAAGCCGAGTCGATGTTTGCAAAAGCATTACAGCTAAAGGGTATCACACCAATAATTGTTACAAATAGTAAAGCTAAAGATGTGTTAAAATACTATCGCCTTTTTGGAATAGATAAATT
>JAURZP010000499.1 GCA_030653335.1 Methanoregula sp.
TCCGGTGAACCTTTTGTTTAAGGGTGCGAAAACTGTGTTTAAGTCGACAGATCCGCCGCGGGGGCGCCCCGTCGGGGGCGGCGGGGTTCATCGTATTTGGGGGTATTGTGGCAACACCCCCCATTATGTAATCTAAAAAAATACGACCCCTATTCTCTTAAAAATAGCCAAAACCAAAATAAACTTCTCGCTATTCTATACTAGCAAAAAAAATAAAAAATCAAAAAAAAAAATTATTCTTCTTCCTTCTTCACAGGTTTCTTGTAGCTCTCGACAAGTACGATCTCGGAGATGCCCTTGATCTGCTCAAAACCCTCGTGGATGATCCGGCCGCGCCAGAGCATCCAGCGGCGGTCGTAGTTGATTCCTGCCGGGAGGGTAACGGTTGCCTTTTCATCTTCAAGAGTTGCTTCCATCTCCCTTCCTGCATACAGGCGGATTAGACCTTTGAGTTCTTCGATCGGTTCAATGACTTCTTCTTCAATCTTATAATGGTAGACAAGGGTCTTACCAGCGAGAGGCGCGTTGAAGTCAACAATCACGCGGTTGCCGATCACATCGACAACCGTGCCTTCACCGTGCTCTTCCATCTTTACCGGCATACCGCGGACCGGTTTCTGGTTAAACTTGTTCTTGGGATATGACTGGATGCGCTTTGGATCGCGTTCTCCGAATGCTTTTTCGGGAGCAACTGTTATATCGCCCTCTGCACCGGCTTCCTTTCCCACGAGTGCTTCGTCAAGACCAAGAATCACATGCTTCTGGCCGACACAGACAGTTACCGGGCCGTAGATCGCATTTTCGCTGTGAATACCGGCAGTTTTTGCTTCTTCTTCAAAAGTAGAATCAAAAACATTACCATTCACACTGCCCGTATAGCTCAGTTTGATAAAATCTCCTTCTTTTATTGCCATGCTTCACCTGACTATATTAAGTCGCAACGATGACAGATAAAAGTGTGGCACACGTATGCTCGAAGTTGAATTGAAAGTTAAGGTTCCCTCGCTTGAACCCGTCCGCAGACGGCTGCTGGAGAAAGATGCTGAATGTATGGGCAGGATACACGAGCACGATATCTATTACAATGCTCCGCATCGTGACTTTGGCGTAACCGATGAAGCAGTCAGGGTCAGGTACACTAACGACCATGCCGTAGTTACCTACAAAGGAGCGAAGATCAAAAAGTTCGGGCTCAAGGCAAGAGAAGAGCTGAACACTGCAGTGGAATCCGGTGAAGTTTTTGAAACAATTCTTACCCGGTTAGGGTTTACCAAAACAACCGAAGTTAACAAGTGGCGCGAGAATTACCGGTTCTCTGATTCTGCAATATCGTTAGATGAAGTTGATGAGCTTGGCACCTTTGTCGAGATTGAAGTAATGGCAGAAGATGAGAATTCCAATGCCGCTGTAGTGATTGAGAAAATTGCAAAAGAGATTGGTGTATCCGGCGAGCCAATCCTCGCCTCGTACCTTGAACTGCTCCTGTCTAAACGGTCAGCAGTTCAATTTTGATATCTTTGGCATCGTTGCCGAAGTGTATCATCGCACAGTGCCCGTCCATTGCCGGGCCAGGATTTACAATTTTTACACCGTCAACGTCCATAATCCCGCGTGCCTCGTGAATATGGGCACAGCACACGATATCAAACGACTTCATGTGCTTTCTTATACTGTGGCTCCCGATATGCACACCCGCAGGTTTGTCGAGAATCTCGTACGGTGGAGCATGGCAGAGCAGTACATTGTGAATGGACTTCTGCATCTTTTTCATTGCGCTGTTCAACACGTCATCTATCTGCTTGTCGGTCAGCTCGAACGGGGTTCCGAATGGTGTCGGGTTGGATCCGCCCACACCAGCGATCGTCATCTTGCCAAGGTTAATGCTTGAGCCATGGAGGCTGACAGTGTCGGAGTGTTCAAGTGTCTCTAGGATCTCACGCGGGTCACAGTTTCCGGGAACTGCAAAGCACGGTACTTCGATACGTGAAAGCACGTCGTCGACCGTGTCAACTGGACCCATATTGGTGATATCTCCTGCAATAAATACCGCTTCTGGATTCAATTCCAGAAATGAATCAATTTTACCGAATTGACCATGGAGATCTGCTATCAATAGCACATCTTTCATGGTATATCATTTGAAGGGGGTCTAAAAAACCCTATCGCCCGTTTTACAGTGATACAACGGGAGAGAAATTTTTTTTAACCTTTTATTTGCTTGCGAGATATTTATTTTTTCGTCGGAAGTCCTATTTTTTTTAGGGTTTTTTCTAATCTCTCAAAACAGATTGACATCATACAACCCGCGCATTTGATCTGCCCCATATATTCATCCTTAAACTCATAGGAAATGACCATGTATAGCGGTACCATTTTGATATGTCTCTCTTAAAAAACTCAGATCAATAGCAGGTTTGATAATCCCGCCCGGAAATAGTTATAGTATCATGCCTGAGCTTATCAAACGGAACTGCAAAAACCCGGACGCATATCTGGATGAGCAGGATTTAAAGGATATTGCCGAGGCCAAAGAGGATATCCGGCAGGGGCGTGTCTATACGACCAAGGAAGCAAAGGCACGCCTTGGGATTCAATGAAATACACTCTCTTTTGGACTGATCGGTCAATTAAGGATTTAGGTAAACTGCCAAAACCCACAGCCTTGAGGATCTTTAATAAAATCGAATCCATAACTGATGATCCGCACCGGACAACAGAACGATGTGAGGGTTATTCTTAATTATCATCAACGTATCGGGCCGCACCGTGCGGTTCTGGAAATTGATGATTCCCTATTGTTAATCTCTGTAGTTAAAGTGGGCCCGAGAAAGAAAGTATACGATCGATAATCAATTCTCCCCTTTAAAACGGTCCTCTTCTTTTCACCAATCATCAAGGTGAACTTCCACCAGAAACGAAAATGGCTGGGCTTTGCTGTCAATGATGGATAGACGATTGATAAGAAAACCTTACCGCAGGTTCATTCCACAAACCCGTGATTTTTCCTGCCAAAGCGAGTTTTCCGCAGACTTTTTTTGTTTCATTCAGGAGTGAACGCGCGGTTGGTCCGGTGAGCGGGTTTTTTCCATGACAGGACATGGGGCAGGTACCATACCTGCGAGTTCTCCCGCACAGGCGGCCTTAATTTTTTCGGGAGAGCATGAAAAAAGCGATACACGGGATCAGGTAAAGGATGGTATCAGGGATGATGCCGAATGAGTAGACCTGGCTGTCAATCAGCAGGCCGGCAACTGCGGTTAAAGGGAAGAGACAGAGCCGCAGGGAAATACTGTTCACCCGTGCCGCACCCGTTGTCGGATAGATAAGCCTCCCGTTTCCAGAAGCGTGTTTCCAGAGGATAATCATGATGAGACCGGAGATGAGGATATTGGCGTGAAACAGGTTCCCGTACGGAACCGGCATATCGGAGATCGCATACAGGAGCGATGTTAGTGGCATGAAAATGAGACCGAGGACAAAAAAAAAGGTGATGTATACGAAATACCGGTCAAGTGCACGGATGTATCGCAACATTTCGAAGAACAGGATATAAAATATTGCAAAGATGATGAACAGGAAGACAAAAGTCACCAGATCTCCCAGTACCCCGTCTCCCATGTATTCCACAAGCAGAGTCAGGTCATCACTACCGGATAACTTGGGCAGCGGGATATTGTTCCTGATGATGAGCGTCATAATAAAGGCAAAGACCCCGTTCATCATGATCTCGAACATGTCGTGCGGGACAATCCCGTTGCAGATACTGTCCGGGCTGTGATTTCTGCACACGGTTTCCTGAACGATACCCCCATCAATCCTGCAGCTCCCCCCGCTTGCCTTGAGATTTCTATAGGAGAATAATGATGTGATTGCAAACACCACCATCGTAATATAGTAAATATATTGTGTGTAGGGAAGATCACAGGCTGCAAGGATGATACCGGCTACTGCCGTTAATGGAAGAAAGATCATCTTGAGCGTTATGCACTCCATCTGCCAGCCTAAAACACCGGTCCTCAGCAGCGATGGCGTGCGGGAGATATGGAACCATTCGAAAAACAGTAGAAGGCCCAGCAGGAGCATGATGCAATGGAACAGGACCGGAAAGAAGGATTTATGAGGAAAAACCACCGTGTAATGGCACCATACCGGTATCATAATCAACAGCATCAGGAGAGCAATGTGGAGATACAGATAGGTCCGGTCAATGCGGGCAACCATGTGAAAAACATGAAATGCGAGGATCCATATCATACCGATGATCATGTATGCGGTGAGGAAACTCAGGATATCCGGCAGCTGCAAAAGCCCGAAAACATGCGGTGACACCTCCTCGATCACATCGCCGAATGCCGGTATCCGGATCTTGGTAAAGAGAAGAAGCAATGTAAAGACGAAGATTGAATTCGTCAGCCTGCCGATATTTACCTTTGTTACAGGTCCTTCTGTACCAATATCCTGCGGCATTCAGATCAATACATATAGGGAAGGATTCGTGTAAAGGTTCACGGACTAATCTTCTAAATGTTACCGGAAAAACCGTATCTCCGGATCCGTCCATGATCCGGTCAGCCTTCCTGTCAGAGCGAGAGACCCGCAGACTTTTTCGGTCTCCGGAAGCAGGGAACGCGCAGTTGTTCCGGCAAGCGGGGTTCCGGGCAGCGGGATGAAGCGGTGAACATGGACTTTTCCGGACCGTGCCACCTGCCGGATCAGGTTCACTGTTGCCAGCTGGTCATCGTCACTCTCGAACGGGAAACCTACGATAAAATCTACAACCGGTGTGATTCCGGATTCAGTGCAGAGTTCGACTGCATGGATCACATCATCCACATTGTGCCCGCGGTGCAACCGTTCCAGTATGACGTCACTTCCTGACTGGGCACCGAAATGAAGTTTTGTGTTCGTACAATACCGGTTCACCAGAGAAAGGGACTCTTTGCAGATAAATTCCGGGCGTACTTCTGATGGAAACGTTCCAAAGAAGATCTGGTTGTTGAGTCTTTTAAAGAGTGCTTCAATCTTTTCCCAGCGGGGATGGATTCCATCAGAACCATAAGCAAATGCATTGGGCGAGACAAACCGGGCATGCTCATACCGGTTCGAGAATTCAGCGATCGTATCGATTGAGCGATGCCGCATGCCGTGACCGAAGATCTGTGGCGTCTGGCAGTACCCGCAGGCAAACGGGCATCCTCGTGAACATTCGACAAATCCCTGCTTATCAGAAAAAGCCGGGTAGGCATCGAGCCAGACGCAGGATGCTGCCGGCTCATAATTATCGCGTGTCGCCACACCGGGTATAACTCCTGTGCCGCCATGTTCGATCTCTTCTAAAAGCCGGGGCAGCGTGTACTCTCCTTCACCGACAATAACATAGTCGGCATACTGAGCAACTTCACCGGAACAGGCAGTAGCATGCGGTCCCCCAACAATGGTGATACAGTCTGCTCCCGCGATCTCATCGCGGTAGAACGGCTCATTGAGCGAGTTGAGACTGTAGCAGGTGATATCCGTTTCAGGGTGCTTTACAATTCGCAGGGAAAAACCGGATAATTCGCACGCTGCTGATAGCGCTGCATACGAATTTCGTGCCGCATGGATCTGTCGCCAGTTTACCTGCATGATGAAAGTTCATCCATTTTCGTCCAAAAAAAAAGACAGAGCACTTTTTTACCGGCGAGTACGGTACGGGCTCAGAACATCATTTATCGTATAACTCTGTCCATTGTCCATGGACACTCTGACAACCACGCGATCCGTCTGTTTTGTGCCTTCGAGTTCAACCAGGTCGCCTTTCTTTGTGCCAATGGTTGCAGTCTTAACCTGCCCGTCAGCGCGGTACAGGGTTACTTCGATCTTTTTTACATGGATCTGACCCATGCCCCCCTGGAAAATGACCGGAATATTACCCAGATAATCCTTCTCACCCACATCTGCCATTACAAAATTATAATCAGGCACAGCATCAACAGGTGAAACTACCAGATTCACGGCAGATGCAGAGTTACCAGCAGGAACTGTTCCTGATCCCGCAGCTGGTGCAGCGGGAGTATTCTGCGTTCCGGTACAGCCGGCAATCGCGAGTGCGGCACAGATGAGAATAATTAAAGAAATTGTGGCTCGATACTGCATACCAGAACGTACGAGTTGGAGTTATATGATGTTTGTGTTCAGGATATTCAATCAGGGAGAGGCAAGCTCACCATCATATTCCAACACCCCAAGATCCCCATCCACTGTCACGGTTGTACCATTTCTGAGCCGTGTTATTGGCACATCAATCCGGTCGATCATGGGAATTTTGCTGATGATAGCACCTGTTGCAATGATCGCTTCTGCTTCAGCATTCACAATTGCCAGAGGTGCATGTCCGTTCCTGCTCATAGCATACAGTACGTAAGATCCGACCGTTGAACCCTTGCCATAGGGAAAAACCAGAACTTTACCGGTGATGCACTGCCCATTTAACGGATGGCCTTTTTCGACAATTATTCCTGAGTCCGGATCAACTCCGGACAAAAACGAGATCGGCTGCGGGCTCACGAGCAGCGGACCGTGAGCCTTTCCCATTGAAATCCCTCTTCCCTTTATTAGCAAAATCACACCTAATAAATGTTTGAAGATTTCAGTATAAGATAGATATGGAAGAGACTGCCGTTAAAATCTCTGCACCGCTAAATGAGCTCAAATACCAGATTCAGCTCAACGAACTTGAGGCTATTTTACTCGATCTAAAGGTGAAAGTGGACGAACTCCAGAAAGAGAACG
>JAURZP010000504.1 GCA_030653335.1 Methanoregula sp.
TGCATAATAGAGATTATGAAAGAAAAAAATACCGCGAGTGACAACTTTAAATATGTGATGCCCTTTATCTACGGGGTATTGGCATTCGTGGCTGTATATCTTATTTATCCAGTCCCGATTTTTTGCGTTGTAATTGGAGGAGGCGTGGTGTTTTGGCAGTGGGATAAGATATCAGAAAATGAAGAACTTGTAGATGAGTCCCCAACTAAAAAGTAATCGTAACCAAAAATTTTGCATGATTATACCGTCCTTTTGTGGTAATCTTTGACGGCATTTTTTAAGACAAGATAAAACGATTGTCCAAAATACCATAATTTTTTTTTTAAAATAACACCGGCAATCAAAGAGAGGCCAGATCCACCACCACCGGGAAACGAACGAAATGGGTCTAGGTCTGGATAGATCTACACAGAGAGTATCTCAAGCGGATGAGATCTGGAAGAAAAATTCCCTTTCATGCACCATCTCTCATAAGTGAGGAAGTTTAAAAATTGATTTTTTTACTACATTTCTAAAACCTTGGGATCCGGAATCCGATACTTCAAACTCTGCAATTGGAATTCTCGTTCCAAACCAACGCGATTTTCCAATGCCGCCAACTTTTGTGTAACACATCGAATCTAATGCTGATAGCTTTAAATTTTCCGGAATTATCAGTTCGCAAGATTTCTGACCTGTTGGCGAAACATTGATGATTCTATTTTTGAGTGTTTTACTTATGAAATGTCCAATATTGATCCTAGTTATTACCGGAAAGTCAAATGCTGGGAAGTTAAAACTAATAATTCCTTCAGGAAAATGAAACAGATTTCCTGTTTTCTTGTTTTGTTCTTCTACAACAGCTTGGAAATTGCGAATATATTCTTCGATCATACAATCCATATCAACAAATAGGTTGATTTCACAAGGCTGCACTTCTTTAGAAAAAAAATGGAAAGTGGCAATATTTTTTTCGATCCGAATAGAATTAACGAGATTTGCAGGAGTTATTCCTATCATATTTCCAGAGGAAATAAAAAAGTAATTTCCCTCTTTTAAAAATGAAGTAGTGTGAAATCCATCTGTTATGATAAATGCCAAATTTTCTTTTTGGTTGAAATTCTCATCTATTGACTGCATACTCGCTCAGTGAATCAATATCCGACAACTTATCAATATAATTGGTGGTTTCATTTTGGAGATTTTGCTCAATACTTAGTTTCAGAAAAATATTCAATTTGCACCCTGTCCCGACATGTCCTTACCGCTCACATTCATCAGTGCCCTCGGTTCCGGCAAATTGACGACGGGGTCTTTCCAATCCGCTTCCGGGTCCGTCAATCGAAAAAAGTCCGTGTCCTTCCCATCACAGACTGTCGCGAGAGGTATAGAATGCGAGAAATCGTATTTGAAAATTGAGAATTGAACCTTTAATCTAATCTCCATACAACCGATCCGTTACGAATGTCGTATGCCACATCCCATCCGGATTTTGATTGTGATTGTGAATATCTTCCTCCAGAGTCTCTGTCATACTGCTCAAAAAGCCAATCTCTAACAACTGGCGCGATAATACGAGAAAGCTCTTCGGGAATCGTATATCCATTGAGTATGAGGGTTTCAATTATGGGTAAAAAATTCAAAATTCCTTTGGCGCCACTCACATCTTTAGTTGCTTTGAAAATACTAACAATCCAGTTGATATCTACAATAACATCACCACAGTGAGTGCATGTGGTTCCCATAATCACTTGACCGGGTTCATTTATTTTTTCAGAATCATTCGTATCATATACATTTATTTTCCAATCACGTAGATCCGCATGACACTTCCTGCAAATCATCCTGGAATCATCAGATCTGCCGAGATTGGCAAGCGCAGCGGTTTTGCCATTTATCGCATTTATGTATCTGTGGTTAATCGAAATCGCTTTCTCGAAAGCCTTTACCGCGTCTTCATTCCTGCCAAGATTAATTAGTGCAACTCCTTTGGAATTCCACGCGATAGAATCGTTCGAGTCAATCGACAGCGCTCGCTCAAAAGCGCTTAAACCCTCTTCATTTTTTTCAAGAGTGACGAGGGTGGTTCCTTTATTGCACCATGCACTTTCCAGTTTCGGATCGATTGACAATGCGTTCTCATAGGAATCCAGAGCGTCCTGAAATCTGTCAAGGGAATAAAGTGCGGTGCCTCTGTAATACCAAGCCATTGACAACTTCGGATCAATTGACAGAGCTCTTTCAAAAGCATCCAAAGAATCCTGATGCCTGCCAAGATTAGCGAGGGCGAGTCCTTTGTAAATCCAAGCGGTTGTAAAATTCGGGTCAATCGAGAGTGCCTTCTCAAAAGCATCCAAAGAATCCTGATGTTTGGTGGAACTGCCAAGATTGCCGAGGGCAAATCCTTTTTCGAGCCAATCGTTAGCGTCCATCAAAAATATTCCTCTAACAATTCTGATTCTATTTTTTAATTCAGGTTGAACCAAAATAAGTCTATTGATAAAAATAATACTTATTCACATAAGAAAAACAACCGTTTGCAAAAAATTCCAGCTGCGCCAAACGAGCATCCGGTTGATCAACCTTACCCAGATCAATCTCGCCAGACCCCTCCAAACAACCACGTTTAGTGCATTTGTTCCAGAAATTGACGATGGACCCCACCTGACCGGTTCCGGGTCTGTCAATCAGATGAGAGGACGGGGCCGCACCACTATACGTCCTAATGAGGTTGTTCTTTTTAAGATCCCAATCGGAATGCAAGATCTCTTTTTACATACACTTCACATTGAACTTTTTTATGTCTTCGATCCGTACGACCGGT
>JAURZP010000505.1 GCA_030653335.1 Methanoregula sp.
ACGGCACTGACAGGACAGGGGCGCAAAAAGGGAGGTGTGATGTTGGTAAGAAATGAGGGACGGTGGGTTGGCACGTTTGGCCGGGTGCGTATTGGACGGGCACCGGAATGTGCACTTACCGGAGATTTAGGAGATTGAGCAGTACCTGAATGGGCTCAGCTACTCCGGAACCATAAGCCCTCTCCCACAAGATCACGAAGAGGGAGAGATCATTATACCTGAAATGGAGCTCTTTTTGTGTCTTTGATGCGATTTTAAAATGGGGTGGGTGTATGAAAAAAGATAATTCTATCAAAGTAACGAAAGAAAGAAGGGATGCCATGGTTTCTGATATAAAGTATTATTTTTCAAAAGAGAGAGAAGAAGAAATAGGCGATTTGGCTTCTGGCCTGATTTTAGATTTCATACTGGAAAAAATCGCACCGGAATTTTACAACCAGGGCGTTTATGATTCTCATAAATACATGGAAGATGCGGTTGAAGATCTATTGTCAATCCAAAAATAAATACGAAATCTGCTTTTTTGCGGGATGGGGGAGATCCCGGAATAATTTTTTATGTGGGATATAACTATCCCGGATTTTTCCGGGCAGGGTCCGGACGGGAAATTTTCCGGCAGGACCCCAATCCCCGACCCTGTTGAAGTATGGGGGCTGGCCGTGTCTCTGCGTAACGGTCCAGCCTTGAGCCGGTGATCACATGCCGTTTGGCTATTGAACGGAACTGAACGGGCACCATGACTGGCACTTGCCGGAGATTTTTGAATAGTGAGCTGTATCGGAAAAGGTTCAGTTATTCCGATAAGGGAGGGCAAGCTGTTTTTCCCGGTCAGCCGGTGATTATTCCGGTTCCATTAAGGAATATTCAGGATTTTTTGAAATTTATCCTACGCGTAATAGGTAATTTTATCTATTTTCATCCATTATACTGATTAAGATGTGTAGATTATGACAGTCCGGGACATCCTTCTCATCCAGCAGAGGGATCTGAAACGAAACCTTGACGAACCCTACATCCAACGGTTGACTGAGATCACCGGGGCTGATAGTCCTCTCATCAAGGTGATAATCGGTCCGCGCCGGGCAGGGAAATCATTCTTTGCCATCCACCATCTCTCCAACAACCGGAATTTCGGATATGTTAACTTCGATGACGAAAGACTGACCAATCTTCCGGATTATGATGAGATCCTTGTCGCTGTCGACTCCGTGTACGGGAACCCCAAAGTACTCCTCCTTGACGAGATCCAGAATCTCTTAAAATGGGAGATCTTCGTCAACCGGCTGGCCCGGCAGGGCTATGATCTCGTTATCACCGGAAGCAACTCGCACCTGCTCAGCTCCGAGCTTGCCACCCATCTCACCGGGCGTTACCTACAGACATCCATTATGCCGTTTTCCTTCCGCGAGTACCTCAGCCTCTCGCCGCATGAACTTACCACGCAGGAGAAAGTATCGGCCCTTTACCAGTATGCACAAGACGGCGGGTTTCCCGAACCACTGATAAAAAAATTTCCTGCACGCGATTACCTTGTCACCCTGTTCGATTCCATCGTGTACAAGGATATTGTCAAGCGGTTTCACATCCGCTCGGTGCAGGGGATCGAAGACCTTGCCATGTACCTCCTGTCCAACACTGCTTCTGAATATTCCTATACATCGCTTGCCCGGGTCACCCGGAGTAAAAGCCCGATGACCATTCGGAAATATCTCGGGTATCTTGAAGAGGCCTTCTTATTCTTCTCCCTCCCCCGGTTCTCTTTTAAGGTACGGGAACAGGTTGCGGCCAACAAGAAGATCTACTGTACAGACACCGGGTTTGTGACAGCGAAGGCGTTCCGGGTATCGGAGAATCGCGGAAGACTGTACGAGAACCTCGTTGCCATCGAGTTGTGGAGATTGCAGCAGCAGAACGAGGTGTCGGTTTGGTACTGGAAGAATGCCCAGCAGGAGGAAGTGGATTTTGTCGTGCAGCATCAGGACCGGATAACAGTAATCATTCAGGTTTGTGCTGACCTTCATGATGAGCGGACCTGGTCTCGCGAGATCCGGGCGCTTTTAAAGGCGTCACGCGAGCTGCGGTGCGATAATCTCTTAATTCTTTCAGAACAAGTGGAGAAGATCGAAGAGACCGAGTGGTTCGGGATGAAGGGGACGATCCGGTATGTGCCGCTCTGGAAATGGCTGGAGAGACCGGATATCGGGGATGCCGGTTAAGTATCGGGGGATTTCTCCCGCAAGAATATTTCACAACCGGTTCCCCGCACGCCCGATTTTTTCTTATAGCCTGAGGAAGCGTGTGTGTGGCGGTTGTTCTGATGCTCGTGATGGTGGCGGTGCTATTGGAGGCGGAATTTACGGAATCAAAACTTTGCCAATAATCCGGAACCGTAAGGCAGGCCCCACTATGTCCCCTCCAAAACCCGGGGACTGGCCGGTCTCTTTGTAACGGTCCAGCCTTGAGCCGGTCATCGCATGCCGTTTGACAATTGGCCGGAACAAGAACGGGCACCGGAACTTGCAATTACCGGAGATTTTGAGAAAGGGTGCTACCGGAACAGGTTCAGCTACTCCGGAACCGGAAGAAATGAATTTAGACAACGGAACTAAGAAATTTTGGTCGTGTCACAGAATCAGCGCAGATTCACTTTCACCCTCCGCACCCGGGTCTTTATCCCCAGAATAACCGGTAATTAATCTGGGGAGCAATAGTGACAAAAATCCATGTGCTGGATAACGAAATTTCCATTTATACACTGAATGATGAGGATTATATCTGCATTACTGATATTGCACGATACAAGGATCCGGATAATACCGATGATTTGATCCGGAATTGGATACGGAATCGTAATACGATAGAATTCCTGGGAATCTGGGAGCGACTCAACAATCCGGATTTTAAACCCGTGGAATTCGACGGGTTTAGAAAACTTGCCGGGCTCAACAGTTTTACCCTTACTCCAAAACAGTGGATTGAGAAGACATCAGCCATTGGCCTCATCTCTAAGCAGGGGCGGTATGGTGGGACATACGCTCACAAGGATATCGCGTATGAATTCGCCTCATGGATCTCAATCGAATTCAAACTCTATCTCATCAAGGAATTCCAACGGCTCAAAGATGAAGAGCGAAAACAGCTCGGCTGGGATATCCGGCGCAATCTGGCCAAGATCAATTACCGGATCCATTCGGATGCTATCAAAGAGAACCTGATACCGGCTGAACTGACCCGACAACAGATTACCACGATTTACGCATCCGAAGCGGATGTGCTTAACATGGCACTATTCAGCGTCACCGCAAAAGAGTGGCGGGAGGCAAACGCTGGCAAGACCGGAAATATCAGGGATTATGCTGATATCTCGCAGCTCGTATGTCTCTCAAACCTGGAAAACCTCAATGCCCTGTTTATCAGCGAGAATATTTCCCAGCAGGAACGGCTGATGAAGCTAAACAAGATCGCGATTCACCAGATGAAACTGCTGACTGAGGATACAAGTATCAGGAAGATTGGGGGAGTGTAGCTGGGCTCCTCCGGAACCGGAAATCCCGGGCCCCACTCTGTCCCCTCCGAAACCCGGGGGCTGGCCGGTCTCCGCGTAACCTCCCAGCCTTGAACTGGTTATTGCATGTCGTTTGACAATTGCCCGGAACATGAACGGGCACCGGAACTTGCGGTTACCGGAGATTTTGGAAGATTGAGTGATCACGGAAGGGTTTGAGCCAGTGTCTGGAAAAATCGCGGGGGCACATGGGGCACATTGAGGGTCATTTCCGGGATCTTTTTTATGTACAGATTTCTCGTTAGACTTTACTGAAAATTGGGGATAAGTGCCCCATGTGCCCCCCCAGAGAAAGGCCCGGGCCCCACCCGCCCCCGCTGAAACACGGGGGCTGGCCAATCTCGCGTAAAGGTCCTGCCTTGAGTAGGTCATTGCATGCCGTTTGGCAATTGTCCGGAACAGGAACGGGCACCGGACCGGGCATGTACCGGAGAGTTTGGGAGAGTGAACGGTACCGGAAAGGGCTCAGCTTTTCCGGAACTGAAGGATACCGGATCACCTGATGGGACCTGGTCATACTCATAACCCCGAAAATGGCCATCCGGGTCTGTTTCAGCCCCCGATTGCCCGGAACCGGTACTTCGCGACCGGCCAGTTCAGCGGGTTTTTGGAGGTGTTTTTTCAAAAGTTCCTGTTCTGGGCTTTATACGGGATTCCGGAGATTTTGCGTAGGAGAAAACCGGCCTGTTTGGAGCTGTTTGGATTGTGGATCGGGAGGTAGGTTGGATTAACCATGCGGCGGGGGCGGTGGTGAAGCAGGTGGCGGGATGAGGGGGAGACTTTCATAAAAGTTCTTAAAAAAAGTTCGGCAATCCTGTAAAAATGCAAACAACCCGGTTTTCGATCATTTTGTTGACGCCAACAAAACGATCCCACAGTCATTTTCACCCCACGGTAACACACTATAAAAGGCCAAACATCCGGTTAAGACTAAGTAAACAATGTTGCGATGGTGGTGAATTCTTGAGCGATAACCCAGTTCCGGAACCGGTAACCCGTTCTCAGATCCTTTTTTACCAGTCCGAAGACGGGACAAGCCATATCGAAGTCCGGCTTGATGAAGGAACCGTCTGGTTATCACAAGCCCTGATCGCAGAATTATTCCAGATAACAAAACAAACAACCGGTCATCATATCAGGAGTATTTTTCACGAGAAGGAACTCTCTCCGGAGTCAACTGTAAGACAATATCTTACAGTTCAAACTGAAGGAACCCGAAGTGTTCAGCGATCCATAGAATATTACAACCTCGACATGATCCTTGCCATCGGCTACCGCGTCCGTTCCCACCGGGGCACGCAGTTCCGCAGGTGGGCTACTGAGCGGCTGAGCGAATACCTCATCAAAGGTTTCGTATTCGATGACGAGCGGCTCCGGGAAGGAAAGAGCATCGGTGCGGATTACTTCGATGAACTGCTCGAACGCATCCGGGATATCCGGGCATCCGAGAAGCGGTTCTACCAGAAGATCAAGGATATCTACACCCT
>JAURZP010000237.1 GCA_030653335.1 Methanoregula sp.
ACACGTCCTGCATCTGGTCATCGTCATATTTCAGTGAACTCTGGCAGGGATAGGTGCAGTAATCCGGGTTCTCAGAATAGTTTCCTTCACAGTCATGGATGACGAGTTCTTTGAGGCGCAGGAACTGTGTGTCGCACCCATGACTTTTGTACAGCTCAAGTGCCCGCAGGAGAAGTCGTTCCGATTTGCTCATCTTCGGCTGTTGCCGGCTCGAACCCGACAAACCGAGCACCTTGATCTGCTGACAGAGATTCCTGTCCGGTACAGTGATGATGTTGAGACCAAACTTCCTTCCAACCAGTGGAGCCGGCATGAATTATTGATCATTTATCCAGATTATCTATCTATGGGTCTGTTCTCCAAAAAATATTCAAACTGCAGGAGCCTGTATATCAATAAACGGGATGTGCCTGATGAATGAAGATGAAAAAAAGATGATTCTGGAAAATAAAAAGAAGTGTCTCTGCGAACCCTGTCCCTCATACACCGAGTGCATGCGGGTGGGCAATGAATTGCTGTTCTGTGTGACAGGAAAAAGCGCTGACTGCATATTCGAAAAGAAAGGCTGCATATGTCCAAGTTGCCCGGTAAAAACAATTCTTGGGTTGAAAAAAGCATACTATTGCATCAAAGGTTCAGAAACAGAACAGAAATAATCCTCATTGAAAAAAACTGCGTCCGGGTTGCAGATACCCTTCCTATATTTTTTATTCCGGTTAAGGTGATGTATAACAATGCACATATCCCGCATGCTGTTAATCACTCTGATAATCTGTGCTGCAATTTTTAGTGCAGGATGTACACAGAATTCCTCTTCACAAGTACCTGTGACTCTGGTTACTACGTCTGCACCAGTTGCAAACCCGGCACAGCTTGCCCTTACACAATCTGACGTGCCGCAAGGATTTACATTAGTAGAGAGCAAGGCAAAAACTTATGCAGATGTGAGCAAACTCGCTCTGGATATTGGCTGGCAGGATGGATATATGGTCCGGTTTATCAATCCTGTACAAGATGCGAGGGGAGCAAACGAGATCGTTCAGAGCATCGCCATCTACCCGGAACGCACCATAAAAGATGTGATTGCCATGGCAGAGCAGCAGGGCCGGTCTGATATCGATCTTACCTACACAGATATTCCGGTACAGGGTTTAGGAAATAATGCACGGGCATTTTATGGAAAGGCCAATGCACAAATTCTCCTCAAACCCACTCCGGCCAACCAGTTAATTCCCGGTATGGATAAGAATGCAGTTCCGGCAATCTTCAAAAACGATGTTGCAGAGATTATATTTTCAAAAGGAAACACTGTTGAAGTGCTCATAATGACGGGTCCCTCACCAGATACTGCATTGCTGATCGAACTGGCAAAAAAGGCATATGCAAAGATTCCCTGAACCGCGAGTCACTGGTGGATCCGGGCTATCACACCAGATTATTCCCTTGCTTTTTTTATGACGCATTATCGAATCCATCTTTTTATTTGTCCGCTTCATTGTAGAGTACGTTTCGGACCCAACATTTGATATTGGAAATACTTTTTGGACTGTACGGTCCGCAAAGAAGGCGATCTATGCAAAATAATTTTTTGGACTATACGGGATTTACTTCCAGTAAGATTTGACAAAGAGCTCGTGCGTTCTTACAACGGGCGTGAAGATATACAGGATCAGCGGGAGAAGAATCAGGATGACAATAATATTTCCCATCCAACACGCATAAAAAGCAGAACCAAACCCGTTCCATGGGATCAAGCCGGCAAGTGCAAGCGTTAAAGATCCCCAGAGTGCCCCGCAGAGATTGTTAAGAAAAACCCCAAAGATAAGCAAGATAACAATATCCCGCCTGCTCGTAAGCGCAGGATCTGCACGGAGTGCACGGAACGCAAGCAGGGGAATGAGAACCTGCCAGAAATCAGCAAGTGACCAGATGATGTTGATGTCGGCAGGAATCCCGCTCAGTAGTCCTGCCCCCACAAAACATCCGGCATACGCGGCGATTGCCCCCCACATGCCAAACCAGAGTGCAAAGACAATCATCAGTGCAACTACGATATAAAACGATGAAATACCCGGCCCTTCAGCAAAGGAAAATACGGCAAACTTCGCAAGGAGCGCGTTGATACAAATAAGTAAGAAGAACAGTCCGAAGTACAGGGGAAACGGGGGATGGTTCTTTGCTGTCACAGCCACTTGCAGATTTTCTTCTGTTATCACCATGAACCAGAGTACAGTACAACCCAAATCCTATAATATGCATGGGTTTCATTGATTCATGAGATGGAACCGCTCATAAAAATGTTCTCACGCCATAAAAGATACTGGCAGTGGATGATGCGTCCGGTCTGGAGTGCATTTCTCATCGCAGTTCTCTTTGCTGCAATCCTCCTTCCCTACTGGTGGCTTGCCGTGCAATGGTCGTACCACTTCTTTATCGATTCCGGGCTCCGGTTTACTTTTATTACAACCACATTTCTCCGTGTCCTGATCATTGCTGACAGTATATTCCTTGTACCGCATATTTCAATCCCCCCTTCAAACTGAGTGGTGAATTATTTTAAGTTGCAGGTTTCCTTCTGTTCAAATGTATTATAGCTTAGATATATAACTCAGAAAACAATATTATATGGGGAGTATGAAATCAGAAGCCCCCGCAACCCCTAAACAGCTCCGTAAACTGAATCCCCGATTCCGGGACGGTCAGAAATTTAACAACGATTTGAAAGAGATCATCAAGACCGCCCGAAAGCGTTCAGGATACTTCACTCCGTACATCTTTCTGTTGGTAAAACACTACTCCGACCGGTTCCATCTTGTTGACTTCATCAACAAAAAAGTCAGATGGGATGATACCCAGTGGCAGGTCAGTCCAGGCACACTCGCATTATGCCTGATCTATATGATGTTTATGTCCGAGAATGGTCGGATCCCCCTTTATAAAGTCTCAGAACGGCTTGAAGATCTGGATTTGGATCTCCTTTTTGAAGAATCGGTTCAGCTTACGGATTTCACCAGCCATGCCTTCGCAACACTGCTTGACAGGTTACACGAAGCAGGATGCCAGGATATTTTTACATCCATCTCATTGCAGGTCTATGAACTCTTCGGATTACCCCGTAGTTATATACTGCATAGCGATACCACTTCTCATGTATTGCATGGAATCTATGCCATGTGTGATGAGGCAGCTCATAAAGGTCTCACCCCGGCGAATGGACATAGTAAAGATCACCGGCCGGATCTGAAACAGATAAAAACCGGCATAATCGTTGACGGCAATGGCATTGTGTTCGACGCAAAATCGCTTGACGGCAATATGTCCGACAGCACCTGGAACACCGAAGCCATCCAACGTTTAAAGGGAATCTTGGGAGATCAATTATCTGAATATATCTATATCGCCGATTCCAAGTTGGTCAACCTGAAAAACTTCAAGGAGATGACGTCATCAGAAACACCGCTCTGGTTTATATCGCTTATCCCGGCAAATTTCCACAATAAAGTATCATCACGGCTCCGTGATCTGGCATATCGTGAAAATGCATGGACTGAGTTAGGTGCCTGTTGTGTGAATACAAATGGGAAAGACCGGGCAACTTATGCCGTGCAGGAATTTTCCGAGTTGATCGATGGACATTCTTACCGTATTTTGATCTACCGGACGAACAAGTCGGATAAGATGACTGAGAAACGACTCAAAACAGAACGAGACGACCTGCGTATACACGCCACAGAGAAATTTAAAGAGACATATGCCTGTGATGCAGATGCTCTGAAGGATATTCGAGTGTTCCTGAAGGAGAAGAACCGAGGCAGATATCAGGTTCTTCTGGAGTCAATACCGGAAACGCACATTAAAAAATCTGCCGGGAGACCCCCGAAGAACCCGCGCCCTCAAGAATCTACGACAGTATTCCGGGTCAAAGTTATTGATGTTATCCCTGTAAATGAACGCATTCTGAAATACCGGCAGGAAGCTGAATCGTTTGCTCTGATCACCAATGTTTCTGCTGATAAACTGGTCAACCGAGACGTCTTGCTCCGTTATAAAGGTCAGTGGAGGGTTGAGAATTTGTTCAGTAGGCTCAAGAAGCCGATGTTAGTCGATACCCTATTTCTGAAAAATCCAGATCGTATCGAAGCGTTGATGATGCTTACCTATATTGCGTTACTCTTTCAGGCAGTTATACAGGCTATGGCACGAGACCGGTCGCTAAATTTTTTTGAACTTCCGCATATCGAGTATGCTAAACGACCGATGGACAATCCGACGTATGGGCTTATCGAATGGTTATTCAAACCATTTTTGGTGAGTTCTGAAAGGAGTTTTAGAGAGTTAACATATTCTGGAAAGGAACCGGGGGTTTATTTGAAATTTCTGAATTATCTGGTCGACATGGAAAATAACAAAATCTGATTCTGGGATGTGAAGCATTAATGAGGGTTTTAGCTTGGGCTGTCGATATTTTGACCGGTTTGTCACTTTGGTGAGGTTTTCTTCAGTTTGTATTCTCGTTTTCACAGTGATTGATGCTTGTTTCGTTGTAACTACAATTGTCTGACTGGCATTTCTCTTTGTCAATGTCCGACTTGTCTAATATTATGGGAAAATTATCGGAAGGGATTGAAATATGCGCTAAAAGGAACATATTCAGTAATAAAAATGGAAAAAGAAATCGGAAATTTAAAAATATTTCTTGATACTCTTCTCTCCGGAAATAAACCTTTCAGAATTTTTGGTCTCCCTAATCTTGTGACAGATAATTTTGCGAACGTTTTCGCAATTGATCTTCACACAAACCATAAATTTAACATGGAAATTACCCCGAAAACGATACGAGTATACCTCTATAAAAATAGTTGTGGAAATGTCTTGACAAGACTAATGACAAATTTACAACAATTCTATGACTCACAAATTACATTGAGAGGTAGCGACAATGAACAACTTATCTAATAGTACTAAATTGATCGTATCAATTCACGTTTTAGATGCGATTCAATAATTTTCCAAAATTGTTTCGCGATATGCGGTTGACTTCAATCTATAATTCTTGCATTGTTCTCTCAAATTAAATTGTAATGGGGCACC
>JAURZP010000525.1 GCA_030653335.1 Methanoregula sp.
CTTCTCGATATCAACCTGCCGGATATTGAGGGCATACGGTTAATTGCTCCCTTAAAG
Source organism: Methanoregula sp. (assembly GCA_030653335.1). Lineage (GTDB taxonomy): Archaea > Halobacteriota > Methanomicrobia > Methanomicrobiales > Methanospirillaceae > Methanoregula. The sequence continues at coordinate 58 of JAURZP010000525.1, forward strand.
GAGATAACCCCGGATCTGGCGGTGATCATGATCACGGGCTTTGCCTCCATGGAAAATGCCATGCGGGCACTCAATGAGGGCGCAACCGGCTATGTCCTCAAACCCGTAAACATTGATGAGATACTCTCAAAGATACAAGACGCCCTCGAACGGCAGCACCTGATTAAAAGCAAACAGCAGGCCGAGGAGACCCTTCGGGTATCTGAAGAGAAGTACCGCAGCCTGGTCGAAAATATCAATGATGTGATCTACTCCCTTGATGAAAAGGGGGTCATCACTTACATCAGCCCGGTGATTGAAAAAATTTCCGGTTACCCCCCGTCCCAGATTACCGGGCATCCCTTTACCGGCTTTATCAGAAAGGAAGACCTGCCGGGCGTGATGCAGACATTCGAAGCAGCCAGAAAGGGTACCATCACATCATTCCCGTTCAGGGTTGTAACAAAATCCGGTGAGCAGCGGTGGCTGAGCAGTTCAAGTTATCCCGCATTTGCCAACGGGGAGTTCTCCGGAGTCCAGGGTGTTTTATCGGACATCACCGAACGCAGGCAGGCGGAAGAGGCAGTCAAGGCTGCGGTAACATTAAACCAGCTGATCGATACGATGTCGGTTGGCGAGAGCATGAGGTATACCCTCGATGAGGCGGAACGTCTGACCAACAGCAGGATCGGTTTTTTCCATCTCATCAATCCTGATGAGCAGACGATCCAGCTGGTTGCATGGTCCATAGAAACAAAGAAGCACTGTTTTATCCCAAAGGAACCCGAGCGGAATTATCCGGTATCAAAAGCCGGCATCTGGGTAGACTGCCTCTGTGAGCGCAAACCGGTTATCCACAACGATTACGCCAGCCTGCCCCACAAAAAAGGTCTGCCGGAAGGCCATGTCCCGGTAACCCGGGAGCTGGTCGTTCCCATCCTCGATGAAGACAAGATTGTCGCAATTATCGGTGTGGGCAACAAGGCAACAGATTATGATGAGAAGGATATCAACGTGATGACCCTGCTTGCAAAGAACGCGTGGACACTGATCCAGCGCAAGCGGGCGGAAGAGGCCCTGCGGACGAGCGAGGAACGCTTCAGGACGATGATCGAGCAGTCCCCGTTAAGCATCGAGGTGATGTCTCCGGATGGCCGGACCCTGCAGGTCAATCCAGCCTTTGAAAAACTCTGGGGAGTGACGTTAGAGGATCTCAAAGATTACAATATGCTTGAGGATAAGCAGCTCATAAGCCTTGGAATAATGCCCTATATCCAGCGGGGCTTTTCCGGAGAGGCGGTTGCGTATCCCCCCCTGGAATATGATGGCAGCAAAACCCTGGGGTTCGGGAAGAAAAGGTGGGTACAGGGCAGTATCTACCCGGTCCGGGATACAGCCGGAATAATTCGCAATGTAATTTTAGTGCATGAGGATATCACTGAGCAGAAGAAGGCCGAAGATGCACTCAGGGAGAGCGAGGCAACCCTGCATTCTATCCTTCAGGGTTCACCCACGCTGCAGTTTGTAATTGATAAAGATCACCGGGTTATATCCTGGAACAAGGCAATCGGGGAATACAGCGGTCTAAAAGAAGCTGAAGTCCTGGGTACCAGGAACCCGTGGAAGGCATTTTACGATAGTGAACGACCCGTTCTTGCAGACCTGCTTGTGGACGAAAAGGTTGAACTGATTTCCGAATGGTACGCGGGCAAATTCAGCAATTCCCGGCTTGTTGAAGGAGCTTACGAAGCAACCGATTTTTTCCCGAACATGGGTGAATCAGGAAAGTGGCTGTTTTTCACTGCAGCGCCCATCCGCAACGTCAAAGGTGAAATTATCGGTGCCGTGGAAACATTAGAAGACATCACCGAACGGAAGAAAGCTGAGGAAGAAGATCGGCTGACACGCGAGCGATTCGAGACGCTTGTGAAGGTATCCGAGATGCGGGATGCCAGCGAAACGGAGTTATCCGAATATGTCATGGAGGCTGCCTGCCGGATGACCGGGAGCACGCTCGCATTCATCGGGACTATGACACCGGACGAATCGGTAATGGATCTCATTTCATGGTCGAAGTCAACCATGCCGGACTGCATGGTTGCTGCATCGCCGATCCATTTCCCGGTGCAAAGAGCCGGTATATGGGCAGATGCTATACGGACGCACAAACCGAAGATCGTCAACGATTATTCTGCACCTCATTCCGGTAAGAAAGGGCTGCCGGAAGGACATGTCAGGATTATGCGTTTCCTCTCGCTCCCGATACTTGACAACGGGAAGGTCGTGATGGTTGCAGCGGTTGCCAACAAGCCGGATGAATACGACGATGCCGATGTCACCCGCCTCATGCTCCTGATGCAGGGTGTGTGGGGAAACCTCCAGATACGGAGATCGGAAGAAGCCCTCAAGATGAGCGAGGAGAAGTTCCGCGATATTTTCAATAACGCAAACGATGCGATTGAAATTGTCGAATTGCCGGACAACGGGCCTCCCGGCAGGTATCTCGATCTTAATGATGTCGCCTGCCGGATGCTGGGATATACCAAAGAGGAGATACTACGGCTCGGCCCATTGGATATCAACACGGATTATTTCAGCTGGCCTTTCGATGAGATCATGCGGGAATTACATACCACCGGTCACGCCACCTTTGAAACGGAACACCGGAGAAAAGACGGGGTAATTGTCCCGGTTGAGGTCAATTCCCACAAGATTGCCCTTATGGGAAAAACCGTACTCATCTCAATTGCCCGGGACATTACCGAACGCAAAAAAGCAGAAGCGGCGATTCTTCAGAGCGAGCAGAAGTTCCGCGATATATTCAACAATACCACCGACGCAATCCACATCCATGGGATCAATGATGACGGGACTCCCGGCAGGTTCACCGAAGTTAACGATGTCACATGGCGGATGCTGGAATATACCAAGGAGGAGTTACTTACAAAAACCCCGCTCGATATCGCTACGGACTATCACAACCCCCCCATTGAGAAAATTCTTGAAGAGCAACGTACTACCGGAAGTGCGCGGTTCGAGACTGAGTACAGGAGAAAGGACGGCACGGTAATTCCTGTAGAAATCAACACACATGTCGTCAACATCCGGGGGATCAAGGTGATGCTCGGGGTTGTCCGGGATATCACGGAACGGAAGAAAGCCGAAGCGTTGATGAAGCATTTCAATGAAGAACTTGAACAGGAAGTGAAGGTCCGGACCGAAGAACTGAGCGCATCGCTGGATGAGAAAGTCGTCCTCCTGCGAGAGGTCCACCACCGCGTGAAAAACAATC
>JAURZP010000529.1 GCA_030653335.1 Methanoregula sp.
TACGAGAGTCTCACCCTCAATGCACCGTTCTTCTCCCGTCCCATCACCTACACAACAGAGGAGATCCGGTCAACTCCTGACCGGCACGAACTCGTTTTAGGAGGGTTTGCCTGATGGCGCAGGATAGTGATGTGAAGCTCGGGCAGCTCACCAGGTATATTTTTACTGCACCGTCGGCATTCCGGTCTTTCATTCTCATCGTTGTTCTTGGCCTGATCATCGATGGTGCCTGTGCCCGTGCCTGGCTGACACTTCCGTTCTCCGGTAATATCGCTTATACTATTCCGACCGTACTGAGCAGTAACCTGTTCTTCCTGCCGGAAAAATTCCTCTTCTCCGGAACCATCGCATTCAGCATACCTGCAATCGCAGCTCTTCTCCTGACAAAGCCCATCATCGAGTACAGCGGCAAGACCATGACCTGGAACAGGTCCGGACTTCTCGCACTCGCATGCACTGTATTTGGCGTAATCATTACACTCGCCGCCTTGTTATCCTCGGTCACACTCATTCCCCTGTTTTACGCAATCTCGCTGGGATTTATCTTTGGCCTTCGCTTGTTCGTCCTTGTAGCGATCGCCGATTACCGGGTTCTTCGGATGATCATTCCCGCACTTACCCAGAGTGGTGTTGGGATCCTTGTCGGTATGGTTCTCTTCTCGCCATCTTTTGCCATCTTCGCACTGGTCCTTCACCTTGTCTTCGGACTTGGCTTTGTGATCCTGATCTGGCTGATCGAGCGCCCGCTCCATCGTGCATTCGGCATACGGGGACTGGCCTTCATCAATGCATTCATCGCTCATATGACCGACGGATCAAAAGGCATGGAGGATTTTTTCAGGGAGATTGGTGAAGAGATCTTTGTCCCGCAGGTCAACTTCTTCTTCCGGCGCGAGAAGGGAAAGCCGGTCCTGTTTACCGTACCGAACCTGCATCCGGGCCCTATGGGTGAAATTGGCGGGGGTAACCTGCCAAAAGTGCTGCACGATAATTTTCCTGAAGAGACACTCGTTGCCCACGGATGCGCAACGCACGATTTCAACCTCGTTTCGGAATCTGAGATCAACAAGGTGATCGATGCAGTCAGGAAATCAAAAAACGATCTCTCCTATGCCGGGACAGCCGGGCGATCCGGGCGCCTGACCATCGGCTCTGTCCAGGTGCTCTACCAGCGGTTCAATGACTCGGTGCTCCTCGTCACTACCCGCTCACCCCAGAGAACGGAAGATCTTGATTTCTCTATTGGCTCCACGATCATGGCAGAAGGACACCGCTGGTTTCCCCATGTCGCCGTTGTCGATGCCCACAATTGCATGACCGATCTTTCATCACCGGTGCTTCTTGCAACCCTGACCGCCACCGAATACCAGCGTGCGGCTATGGATGCAATGGAAGCCTGCAGAATTTCGCCCCTGCACCCGTTGAGGATTGGAGTAAACCACTTAACCCTGCCCTACCTCCGCGAACAGGGATTTGGTGATCTGGGAATCCAGGTTATGGTAGTAGAAGTGGACGGACAGCAGACAGCCTACGTCCTTATTGATGGAAACAACATGGCACAAGGAGTGCGTGAGGTGCTGCTTGAACAGATCCTTACTCTTGTCGATCATGCGGAAGTGATGACCACAGACTCACACGTGGTCAACACGATCACCGGGAAAAATCCTGTCGGTATGCACGTACCTGCTTCTGAATTCCTGCCATCGGTGATGCAGAGCGTGAAGGATGCACTCAAAGATCTCTCAACTGCAGAGGTTGCAGCGAGCACCGCTCATTGTGAGCACGTTGTGGTCTTTGGCTCAAACCGTATATCACAACTGGCAAGCACGGTCAATGCGATGCTGGTGTTTGTAGCTCCGCTATCGCTTGCCATGCTTCTTCTGGCATTCCTGCTCTCACTCATCGCGTATGCAGTTATGGCATAGATTGCAGAACCACAAATTTCACGATTTATCACTCTTTTTCCATCCGTGTACTTTCCAACCAAAAGATATTTTGGAATCCGTAGATTACCTGTCAGTAAGCAAAAGGAGGACGGTAAAAAAAGACCGTTTAAGGATCTATTTCAGAAGATTACCGCAGCCGGAATTCCAAAAAGAGAGGTGATTGATGTTCATTTCGCCGTACTTAAATGAAATCCGCTGGATCGGTGTTGACTTAAACACCACGGGCCACGTGGCAGTTGCCGCAGACCCGGCAAGCGTAAAAATCCTGAAACTGGGGAAAAGAATCCATCACATTCACACGCACTCTGTCAACAATTGCACAAAACTCTGTAAAGAAGGCAAACTCTGGAAATTAAAAAGATCAAAAACGCGTGAACGAAGTTCGTTCAAAATCGCCCTTGCCTCTATCACGCGACAGATAGTAACATTTGCCAAATCGCTGGGCACCGGCATCAGGATCCGGGGATATGAAGCGTAACAGTTGCGGCCCTGGCACAGGACACTCCCGCGGGAGTCCGA
>JAURZP010000534.1 GCA_030653335.1 Methanoregula sp.
CTCCCGTCCCGCCACCAATAGTCCCGACCGGGAGGGAGGGCAGGGTGACTGCAACATAGACTCCCGTATCGGTGAGATCAACGGTCGTCATGCAGGTGCTCCCGTCAATGGCATGGGCCGCATCCTGCCCGCAGGCGATGAACATCGCTGCGACAACATTGGCCGCATGGGCGTTGAATCCCATTGCGCCGGCCCGGGCCGAGCCTACGAGGTTCTTGCGGTAATTTACTTCATGAATGGTCTTTGCATCGGTCTTGAACACCTGTGCGATAAGTTCATGAGAGAGCGCAACACCCGCGACAGTACTCCTGCCCCGTCCCATGATCGCGTTGATGGCTGCGGGTTTCTTGTCGGTGCACATGTTACCTGACAATGCGATGAGCCGGGCGCCGGTTGCCTGCGCCACCAGCTCTGCCACTTTTGCGCTTGCGATGGTGACCATGTTCATGCCCATCGCGTCCTTGGTGTCAAACTCGAGCCGGACAAAGACACTTGTACCGGCAACAAAGGTGACGACATCGATCAATTTCCCGTGCGAGGTGGTACTCTCTGCGGCAGCGCGGAGTTCATCCAGATGAGCGGCAACCCAGTTGCACACTTCTGCTGCATGCACTACACTCTCAGCAGCAAAGACCGGTGCCCGGGTCATGCCATCATGAAGTACGCGCACATCAGCCCCGCCGGCTTTTGTGATCGCGCTGCACCCGCGGTTCACTGATGCAACGAGCGCACCCTCTGTAGTTGCCAGCGGTAGCCAGTAATTGCCCTGCGCGTACCCGCCTTTTATCGCGATTGGCCCGGCCACTCCGAGTGGCACCTGAACCGTGCCGATCATGTTCTCGCAGTTCCGCTTGACCACGCGCTCGATGTCGATGGAGAAGATCCCGATATTCTCCATCATTGTTCCTGTCTCCTGCTCGATATATTCCCTGCGCACCCGGATCGCATCAATAGGCTCAAGCTCTTTTTCCAGCTCGTAGAGTTTGAGTTCCCCGCTCTTCACCCTTTGAAGAATGATATTGTCCCTATCACTGTTGCGACCGGATCCCACTCCGTTTCCAGCCCCGGCCGGGTGCCCGCTATCATCAGTCATGAATAATGGTAGCACGTATAAATTAATGATACACGTGGTTGCAATCACGGTCGGACAATGGGCTGTTAAGGTGCCTGCACGCGAGGGAGAAACTACCCGGCGGGCCCTTATCGACGAGGGGGCGCTCGATCTCTCACTGAAAGTCCGGCGTGATGGTGATTACCTTCTTCTGCCGCTCCTTGACTGGCGCGAGGGTGCAGAGCAGTGCTCATTCGAACAGATCCCGGAGCGGGTGGTGCTGCCCCGGCACGAACTGGTGGGCGGAATTGCAATCCTACAGGAGCGCGATGTAGCAGGAGCGCAGAAAATCCTTGACTCGCGCCCCTCGCTCCACACAATCGTCTATGCGAAAGGCGAGGTCTCGGGCGAGTACCGCACCCGCGAGTTTGAAGTGCTTGCCGGCACTTCCACAACCCGCACTGAAGTGATCGAGTACGGGCACCGCTTCCATGTGGACCTTGCCACCGCTTACTTCTCGGCCAGACTCTCCTCTGAGCGGCAACGCATTCTTCAGCAGACGGGCAGGAACGAGACGGTACTCGATATGTTTGCCGGTGTAGGACCGTTTGCAATCACGCTCGCAGCGCGGGCATTGATCGTGGTTGCCTGTGATCTCAATCCGCGGGCGGTTGAACTGATGCTTGAAAATATCGCACAGAACCGGACAAAGAACGTGCTCCCTGTGCTTGCGGATGCGAAGAGACTTGCCGGGATCTTCTTGTGGCGATTCGACCGGATCGTGATGAATCTCCCGCTGTCGGGTACGGAATTCCTTCCGGAAGCCTTCCGGCTCTGCAAGACTGGCGGGATGATTCACTTTTACTCGCTGGTCTCTGCTGAGGGGGAACATCGTGAGTGCATACGCGATCTGGGCGGGGAGGTTATCGCTGAGCGGGTGGTACGGTCCTACTCTCCGGGGCAGTGGCACGCGGTGTATGATGTGAGGGTGAAGTAGGCATAACTGCCATCCGGAATCTGGGTTATCAATGATTTTTTTTTTGCTGTGCGGCCTGAATCATTACCCTATGAAGGTTGATTACCAATGAGATACGATATTTCAGGTTATGGGGCGCTCGGCAAGGATACTGATTCTTGGTGCCGGGGCAGTGGGACTTCCACTGGCAGTAAAACTATCCCGGGTTGCTGATGTTGTTGCTGTAACACGGGAGCCATATGCGAGTACAATATCCAGCCAGGGACTTTTAATCAGCGGTGCATGGGGAACTGAAACCGGCAGGTTCACGTGTGTCAGCGAAGTGACGGACGATAAGAATTTTGATTATATCCTTATCACCTCAAAATCACAGGATACCGCGGGTATTTGCGAGCAATACCAGGGACTGATTGGTACCGGGGAAGTCGTGAGTTTCCAGAATGGTATCGGTAATGAGGAAACGATTTTAAAATATTCTGATCGCGTTATCGGTGGCGTTGTGATGACCGGATTTGTCCGGGCGGGAGATCGGGAAGTTCGTGTCACAGCCAATGCGGGGGCGATGCAGATCGGCAGGTTCCCTGATGGATTTGATGCAGGTGTTCAGGGTCTTGCTGATATTATGACCCAAGCAGGAATTCCCGTTGAAACTGCGGAGCATATCAAGGGGAAGCTCTGGTCAAAAAACTTAATCAACTGCTCATTAAATCCGCTCAGTGCTATCACAGGAGTCGCTTATGGGAAACTTAAGGAACCGGATAGCTGGCATATTATCGATCAGATTGCCAGGGAGATCTTTGCAGTTGTTAAAAGTGAAGGTATCTCCCTCCAGTGGGGAGATCCGGATGCATATCTCGGGTACCTGAATGGAGCCCTGATTCCGGTGATGGCCGGGCACAGTTCTTCCATGTTGCAGGATATTTTACACGGGCATAAGACCGAGATCGATTATCTCAATGGTGCAGTTGTCACCGCAGGAAAAAGACTCGGCGTTGCAACACCATATAATGCCTGTATCTCCGATATCATCCGGTTTAAGGAATCCAATCGCCGGGTTACCGTTCCGGCAGATTGATCCTCAGGAGAACCTTTTTTGAAATCTTTAAAAAAATACTGCTCCCTTTGCAGTTACCGGGTTTAGATCGCGGATTATTTCTTTATGAAACCCTAAAATAATGCAGTATGGAAGCAGGCATCCTTGAAAGCATCATCACGCTCTTTCAGATGATCTGCGTCATCATTGTTTTTGCCTACCTTTTTACCCGGAGCCGGTATTTCCTTGAGGTGTTCGAGCACCGGGCTGCCCTCAGTACAAAAATCATCCTGATACTGGTGTTTGGGGTCCTTTCTGTATACGGGTCGATAAGCGGAATAAGCCTGTACGGGGCGGTCCTGAACGTCCACGATCTCGGCCCGATTATCGCAGGGATGACCTGCGGTCCCTATGTTGGTCTCGGTGCTGGCCTTATCGGGGGAGCATTCCGGTTCACACAGGGTGGACAGTATATGTATGCTGCCAGTCTTGCAACGATTCTTGCCGGAGTCCTGAGCGGTCTGGTTTATATTGCCAATAAAAAAGAGTTCCTCTCCACAAATTACGCGGTCCTCTATACCATCCTTATTGAAATTCTCTTATCCATAATGCAGATCGTTCTGGTGACTCCTGCATCGCAGGTAGTAAAAATTGTCACGTTTGTTGCCCTTCCGATGATCACCATCAATGCAGTTGCCGTTTTTATTTTCTCGACAATTATCCAGAACCTGCTCAATGAACGAAGGATGAAACTTGAAAAGGAAAAACTGGAGTCCGAGATGGCACGAAAGAATGCCGAACTCCAGATTGCTGCAGAGATCCAGAGAAATTTCCTTCCAGAGACGATTCCTACTACCCAGGGGTTTGAAATTGCGGCAAAAAGTATACCTGCAAAAGAGGTTGGCGGGGATTTTTTTGATGTTGTACCGCTTGAAGTAATTCCCATGGACAATACCCGGACCGGCCTGATGATTGCCGATGTATCCGGTAAAGGTGTTCCAGCGGCACTGTTCATGGCCCTGTCCCGGATTGTTGTCAGGGTGACTGCCATGTGGTTTAAAAAACCGTCAGAAGTGATCTCCTTTGCAAATCCCATCATTGCGAACAATTCAAAAACAGGAATGTTTGTTACCTTGTTTTATGGGGTTATTGACAATGAAACCCGGA
>JAURZP010000537.1 GCA_030653335.1 Methanoregula sp.
AGGCAGAACCCGGCGCTGTTCCGGGATTACGACTGAAAAAAATCAGGTCATTCCCAGCCTTCGCCCCCCGCCCCGTCTCAGTGATAATCACCGAAAATTCATTTCGTATTATTTAAATATCGTTTTATCAAAGGATTCACCTAAAGGATCCCGGCCGTCCCGGACTTTTGGACGCATTCCGGCCCTCGCAGCCGGGAAATGTGCGGGCAGGTGCCTGCCGGGATCGGTGACGGGCATGCCGGGTGCATGAGGAAATAACGGGGCTGGCACGGATGGGGATGAAACGGTATAGTCGGGTTTTGGCAGTATGGGTGATCGCGGCACTGGTGCTGGCAGTGCCGGCGGGAGCATACCACATCTGTTTTAACAAAGCGTGCGTTACCGGGGTGACCTGCTGCGAGGGCCATGGGTCCTGCATTGGGTATAACAATTGCACCTGCGAGGCAGGATATTCCGGATATATGTGCGAAATTAAAGACCATTGCGTCATGTCGGGAAAAAACCCCGTGTGCACGTCCAACTGCACCCCCTGGGGCAGCAGTGCTGCAACCACCTCCCATGGCGCGTGTATGGAGGGTCCTCCTTTTTCAGGCACATATGGATTTACTTCGAGTCGAGGGCCTCACATTGAACATATTCAATATACTATAAATTTTGACTCTGGCGATCAATGGGAATACGGCCCAGTAGTCCCCACGGTCTGCGCCTGTGCTGAGGGCTGGACCGGCGCCTGCTGTTCGAATTACCAGCCCGGCACCCTGACCCCGTCCGTGCTCGACTTCGGGAACGTCACGGTCGGCGCACCGGCCGCCAGCCAGACGGGCGTTGTCCTCGCCAATTCCATGGCACTCACGAACCTGAACGTCCAGTCCATCACCCTCACCGGCACGGACAGCGGCGACTTTGCGTACACAACTACCTGTGCCGTGAATACCAACGTGACTTCATTGCCGGGGAACTGTACCTTCGCCTTCATCTTCACCCCATCTGCCACCGGCACCCGGATCGCCCTGCTCAACGTCAACGTCAGCTCGGACAGCGGTGCAAATAACCAGATCATGACCACCACCCTCACCGGCAACGGGATCACCCGGGTCAGCGGCATCCTCATTGATCCCAAAACGCCGGCCAATGTCTTTGCCGGGCTGGACGGTGCGGGCATCTTCCGGAGCATAAACAGCGGCAGCCTGTGGACTCCCGCCTCCATGACACCCGCCACCACCCGGATCCGGGCCCTTGCCATCAGCCCGCTCGACAGCTCAAAACTCTTCTCCGCAACGTACGGCGGAGGGGTGTACCGGAGCACGGACAGCGGGGCGAGCTGGAGTGTCTGCACCAACACCGGGCTCTCAAGCCTCAACGTCATCTCGCTTGTTGCGGACCCGGCCGGGAAACTCTATGCCGGCACCGAGGCCGGGGTCTTTACCAGCACGGATGACTGCGATTCATGGACTGCGGCGAACACGGGGCTGCCCTCATGATACGGGAAGCGATGATCCCGGGTAAGAAAAAAATGACCCGGGCCCTGTCTTTGCGAAATTGCCGGCTCCTGGCCGTGGTGCTGGTGATTGCAGTTCTCCTGCTGGCAGTGCCGGCGGGAGCATATCACATCTGTTTTGGAAAAGCGTGCATTCCCGGGGTGGTCTGCTGCGACAACCACGGGACCTGCACCGGGTATAACCGATGCACTTGCAATACCGGATATCATGGATTTGAATGCGATCTAACCAATTATTGCGGCAACGTGGAGTCCACTCCCGTGTGCTCGCTCAACTGCACCCCCTGGGGCAGCAGTGCCACCACCGAATCGCATGGCGCATGTCTCCCCAGTCCACTTCAATCGGGTAACTTTATACAATACTATAGGTATCCGAATACGACTAAATATCCTGGATATTATGGGAATATTGACTATTCTGTTGTTCTTTCTTACTATAAGACATCTAACTTCTGCGCCTGTGTCGAGGGCTGGACCGGCGCCTGCTGTTCGAATTACCAGCCCGGCACCCTGACCCCGTCCGTGCTTGACTTTGGGAACGTCACGGTCGGTGCACCGGCCGTGAGTACGGCGGGCGTTGTCCTCACCAATACCATGGCACAGACGAACCTGACCGTCCAGTCCATCACCCTCACCGGCACGGGCAGCAGCGACTTTGCGTACCTGACCAACTGTGCCGTGAATACCAACGTGCCTTCATTGCCGGGGAACTGTACCTTCGCCTTCACCTTCACGCCCTCTGCCACCGGCACCCGGATCGCCATGCTCAACGTCAACGTCAGCTCGGACAGCGGTGCAAATAACCAGATCATGACCACCACCCTCACCGGCACCGGGATCACCCGGGTCAGCAGCATCCTCGTCAACCCGCTGGATGCCACCAACGTCTTTGCCGGGCTGAGCGGTGCGGGGATCTTCCGGAGCACCGACAGCGGCAGCACCTGGACGGCAGCCGGTACGCAACCGGGCAATACTCAGATCACGGCACTGGTAAAACAACCCGGCACCGGCAGCACGACCCTCTATGCCGGGACGATCGGCGGCGGTGTCTACACGAGCACGGATGACGGCGTGAGCTGGAGTGTCTGCACGAACACCGGCCTTTCGAACACGAACGTGCATTCGCTCATCGCCAGTTCCACCGGCGCGCTCTATGCTGGCACCGAGAACGGGGTCTTTGTCAGTACTGACGCATGTGCGGACTGGTCGCCGATGAACACCGGGCTGCCGTGACGGGGAACGGATGATGACACCGGACCACTCCCCGCACCAGGAAAAAGTCCCCGGATTGCCGGCGATCGCGCTGCTGGCGCTTACCGCATTGGCACCGGGAGAGACCGGCACCGGGGGATCGGCTTCCCCTCCGCCCCGGGCCTTCTTTTTAGGGACAAAAGCCCTCGCCATCCTTGCCTGCACGGTGATCGTGCTTGTTGCCTTCCTTGTTGCCGTCTCCGGCATGGCCCCCCCGGCCGGCACAACGGCACTCTCATCGCTCGCATGCGGGGAGAAGACCCTCCAGTACATCAACGCAAACCTGGTCTCGCCCGGCACGACCGCAACCCTCGCAGGTGTCCGGGAGAACCGGAGCGTCTACATGGTCACTATCAGTTACTCCTCGCAGAAGACAACCGTCTATGCCACGAAGGACTGCAACCTCCTGTTCACGAATGCGATCGATATGAGTGCGCCGGTATCCCCGGCCTCATCGCAGCAGGAAGTCAATAAATCCGCCCGGCCGGTCGTCGACCTCTACGCCATGTCCTACTGCCCGTACGGCACGCAAACCGAGACTGCCATGAAGCCGGTCGTCGATCTGCTGGGCACCGATGCTGACTTCCGGGTCAGGTACATCACCTCGGTCACCGGTACCACCCCGGCCTCGGTCCAGTCATTGCATGGTGCTGCCGAGGTGCAGGAAGATCTGCGGCAGGTATGTATCAACCAGCTGTATCCAAAACAGTTCTGGAATTATCTCCAGCACTTTGACGACCAGTGCTACCCCGTTGCGGGCAATAGTGCAGCCCTCGCTGCCTGTGTCCGGAATGTGACTGCCACGCTCGGCATGGATTCCCCGTCAATAGCCGCGTGCGCTGCCGGAAACGAGACAGTCAGCATCCTTGCTGCCGATGAGACCGCAGCCGTTGCCGCCGGGGCATATGGCTCGCCGACGATCATCATCAACGGTGTCACTTATTCCGGCGCACGCAACCCTGAGGCCTACAAGGAAGCGATCTGCAACAGTTTCACCACCCCGCCGGCTGCTTGCAGTACTGCGCTTGCTTCTGCTTCGAATACCAATCCGGCTGCCGGGAGCTGCAGCTGACCCGGTGAATACGTGAGGTTGTGAGCATGACAAGCGCCCGTGGTTACGGCGGCCCCGGAGGCAATGGCGGCAACAGCGGTGCGGTCAATTCGACCGGCCAAGTCACGGGCACCTCCAGTACCATCACCGGGTGCCCGGCAGGCACCGGCGGCAACGGCGTGTACCGGAGCACTGACAGTGGTGTGCACTGGAACGGTTGCACCAACACCGCCCTCGCCAACCAGAAGGTGCTCTCGCTCATCGCCAGCTCCTCCGGGGCACTCTTAGCGGGCACGGAGAACGGGGTCTATACGAGCACGGATTGCGACACCTGGACCGCACAGAACACGGGGCTGCCATGATGATGCGGGAAGAAGTTGTACGGAGAATATTTACGAGGATCATAGCGAGCCTGCTCATCCTTGCGGCACTCTGTGGCAGTTGCATGGCGGGGACCAACATCTGGACCATAACCGACGGTCTTACCTCCAACCCCGGAGACCAGTACATCTACGCCCTTGCGGTGACACCCGATGGCAGTGTTGTGTACTGCGGCACCGGGGGCGGCAGGGTATTCACCTACACCTTCGTGAACGCTCCTGTCGTCTCCTTCACCGGCACACCGCTCACCGGCACACCCCCGCTTACGGTCACGTTTACCGAGACCTCAACGCAGTCGCCAACCACGTGGAACTGGTCGTTCGGTGACGGCGAATGGTATAACACAACAGTTGCTGCACAGAAAAATACTACTCACGAGTACGCATCGGTCGGGACATACACGGTCGGCCTGACCGCCAGCAACACCGTGGGATCAAGCACGCTCTCAAAGACCAATTACATCAATGTGACCTCAGCGGTAGTAACGCCGGTCGCAGCATTCAGTGCGAACGCAACCTCCGGCTCCGCACCGGTGACCATTCTCTTCACTGATGCATCAACCAATGTCCCGACCAGCTGGCTCTGGGACTTCGGCGATGGCAGCAGCACATCAACGGAACAAAATCCAATACACGAATTCACCACCACCGGTACATACAATGTCCGCCAGACAGCCACGAACTCAGCCGGCAGCAACAGTATCACAAAGACGAATTACATCACGGTAAGTGCAACCGTTACCCCGACACCAACAACAACGCCGTCCACGGCCCCGGTCGCAGCGTTCAGTGCCAACAAGACCGAAGGCGACACGCCCCTGTCGGTGAAATTCACGGATGCATCGACCAACACGCCAACCAGCTGGTCCTGGAACTTCGGCGATGGCGGGTCATCAACTGAACAGAACCCGGTCCACCAGTTCACGACGACCGGCACGTACACCATCAGCCTCACGGCAACCAATGTAAAAGGCAGTGACACGATGACAAAGACCGGGTACATCACAGTCATTGCGCCGAAGGTCGAGAGCAACAATTTTGCCGTAACCGGTGTCAACACCACCGCAACAGGGGCCGGCCAGAACGTCTCGATCACGACCGGTGTCGGTGTCACGACCTCCGGGAATGTTGTCACCATCCAGAATACAGGCAGCTGGTCCTCCCTCGCAATCACCATGAAGGATACACCGGAGACCAGCGGTACCAAGATCAACGGGACAGTCGAAACCGTCAAAGCAGTGACCGCCCCGGTCACGGCCACGGTAGGATCGGCAGGTACGCCGACCGTCCAGATCTCCCTGAACATGAGCGAAATGCCGGGCACCACATCTTCCATCACCCAGACAATAACAAAGGATCCGGATGCCACGGCTCAGAGTTCCTTTTCCCTGTTTGCGAGCTCGCAGGGAAAACAGATCGATGATATCGCCTACACCCTGAACATTGTAAAGACCAACCTTGCCAATGCCGGTAATGGTGGGATCATCCAGTCCGCCACCCTGACCATGACCGTCAGCAAATCATGGGTTGACACTCATGGCGGTGTCGGTCATATCTCCGTGCTCCGCCGGGCCGATGATGGTTCCGGTACTACCCAGATCCTGACACCCACGGTGACCGGCCCAGATGGATCCGGCGATTACACGATAACCGTGATCTCACCTGATGGTCTCTCGATCTTCGCGCTTGTATCCATCTCGGCAACCACCTCCGGATCCACTTCTGTGAGTAGTGGATCCGACAGTCCGGGTTCCCCCGTAAGTTCCGTTTCCCCCACGGTGCAACCAACAACCATACCTACACCTGCTGCTCCCCGGAATACCAGTGCCGGCCCCTGGACAACGTTCAGTATGACCGGGCAGACGCATCTCACCCAGATCAAAGTCCAGACCGTCCAGACGATTAAGGATCTCTTCATTAATTCAGAAAATATGAATTCCCTGCCCCAGGGTATTTCCTACCCGGGTGCACGCGTGTACGAGTACCACAAGGTCGATGTGTACCATGCGACAAATGACGACATCAACAAGGCCGTGATCGATTTCACTGTAAGTGAATCCTACCTGGCCGAACAGAAAATGACAATCCACGATGTCCAGCTGATGCGGTACCATGACAATACATGGGAGAAACTGCCGACCGAGTACGTAGGAATGAAAGACGGGAACTACATCTTCCGGGCAACGTCTGGCGGGTTCTCGTATTTCGCTACCGCTCTTGTAAAAAATGCAACCATAGTGAAGGAGACCACCCCGACTATCACAACCACATCCACGGCAGCACCGACACCCAATCAGGTTGCTGCACAGAGACCGACACCGTTGGTACCGGTCGTCTCGCAGCCTACAACAACCGCAGTTCCGGCCCCCGTATTACCGGACACAGGCTTCCCGCTCGCGATCGTTGCGCTTATCGGTGCCGGGTGTGTGGGTCTCATCGGTTCCGGATGGTGGATACGAAGATGGTGGATACGAAGGCAGAACCCGGCGCTGTTCCGGGATTACGACTGAAGTTGCATCCAACTCGTTCTCACGTTTTTTCCGGGCCCGCATATTGTCTGTGAATAAACCCAGCTGCAAACGTTTTAAAATTTGTTTCGCGTTGAAAATTTTTCAAAAATAGTTTTTCTGGTTTTTCTGTGAGATGTGAAACCTTTTTGTAATTATTAAAAAAAATTACTGATACTCCGGCGGCTGAACCTTCTGCGGAAGCCCGCCTTTGAAGTGCTGCTGGATCTTGCTATAATAATTCCGCAGGTTCTCGTTCATCGTGGGATGCACCTTCTTCTGTGCAGCCTCGAAGTATTTCATTGAGACGATTGTCTGACCGTCCCGGAGGGCAAGCATACCGGCTTCGCGGCACACGGATTCAAGATCCGATCCTACGAATCCTTCCGTAATGCCGGCGAGCGTTGTTGCAAGTGCGTCACGGGCCGGATCGGAAAATGTCAGCTGCTTCTCCTGCATCAGCTCGATGAGCCGCCTGCGCCGGGTCCCGACAGGAATACCAGTGGCATCTTCCGCTGCCGGTGTGATCGCTGCCTTCATCTCATCGGCTGTGATCGCTTTGTCCCTTCCAAGCTTATCGACCAGCTCGGCAAGATTTTCTTCCGAATATTTTCCACAGAGCCCGACAATCTCTTCAAGCGATGACCCTTCGAGCGGCATGAACCGGGTGTGGATACCAATGATCTTCTTACGGTCCTCAAGCGTTGGTTCACCGATATACACGAGCCGGTCAAACCGTCCTGCACGCAGCAGGGCAGGGTCAACAATGTCCGGGCGGTTCGTTGCACCCATGACCACAACATCCTTGAGATCCTCAAGGCCATCCATCTCGGTTAAGATCTGGTTGAGCACATTGTCGCTCACGTGCGAATCGCTGTTTGTACCGCGGGCAGGAGCAAGCGCATCAATCTCGTCAAAGAAGATGATCGAGGGAGCAACCTGCCGGGCTTTCTTAAAGACCTCGCGAACCGCCCGCTCGCTCTCACCCACCCACTTGGATAACAACTGGGGGCCGCGGACCGGAATGAAGTTCGCCCCGCTCTCACTTGCTACCGCCTTTGCGATCAGCGTCTTTCCCGTTCCCGGCGGACCATAGAGCAGGATACCCCGTGGGGGTACAATGCCAAGGTCTTCGAATTTCTGTCGATCTTTAAGTGGAAGCTCTATCGCTTCCCGCACTTCGGTCTTGGCCGATTCAAGGCCGCCAACATTCTGCCATTTCACGTGGGAGACTTCAAGCATCACTTCGCGCATCGCACTCGGCCCCACATCGCGCTGGGCACTGCGGAAGTCACTCGCATAGACCTTGAGCGTGTCGAGAATCTCCTGTGGGATCTCCTCGGCATCGAGATCAAGGTCCGGTAAATACCTGCGCAGGGCACGGATGGCCGCCTCGCGGGCAAGCGCTGCAAGGTCTGCACCGACAAAACCGTGCGTCTGCTGGGCGAGAACATCAAGACTTACGTCTTCAGAGAGCGGCATGCCCCTGCTGTGGATCTTTAAGATATCGATCCGATCCGTTTCTACAGGCACGCCGATCTCGATCTCCCGGTCAAACCGCCCGGGCCTGCGGAGCGCTGCATCGATCGCATCGACACGGTTCGTTGCACCGATCACAACCACCTGCCCGCGTTCCTCAAGCCCGTCCATCATGGTTAAGAGCTGGGCTACAACCCGGCGCTCAACTTCCCCGGTCACTTCCTCGCGCCGTGGAGCAATGGAATCCAGTTCATCGATGAAGATGATCGAAGGAGCATTCTCCCGAGCCTCTTCAAAAACCTCGCGGAGCCGCTGTTCGCTCTCGCCGTAATATTTCGAGATAACTTCTGGCCCGGCAATCGAGATGAAGTGCGCCCCGCTCTCGCTTGCTACAGCCTTTGCAATCAATGTCTTACCAGTCCCCGGCGGACCATACAGGAGAACTCCCTTTGGAGGTTCGATACCCAGCTTCTGGAAGAGCTCAGGGTGCCGGAGCGGGAGCTCGATCGTCTCTCTGAGCCGCTGAAGCTCGTCTTTTAATCCACCGATATCTTCGTACGAGAACCGTTTTATGCCCTCAAAACCGGCTGCGGGTTTGTCCGAGAACTCAATTGTTGTATTTTTAGTGATGATGACTGCTTCTTCCGGCTCGATCTCCATGACCTTGAACGCCACAATCTGGGGCTGGAGGAACGGGAGTCCCAGCATGATCGGGACAGAATCGTTCATTGACACAGGAAAATCGATAAGCCCGTTAACCACATGAGGATTATTTGCAACCGGTATTTTCTTCGGTAGATCTTCAGGGGGTGCAAGCACGATTCGTCTGGCTTCCACTTCCTCAGAGATTTTGATGATCTTGACCGTATCACCGATTGCGACACCGGCATTCTGCCGGGTAAAATTATCAATACGGACCTTGCGCTGGTTCCAGTCCTCGACAAGAGCCCGCCAGACCTTGGCCACCGTCCTGCGTTTTCCCTCGATTGCAACCAGATCCCCCGGAGAGATCTTTAAAAGGAGCATTGTCTCGGGATCCAGCCGGGCCTTTCCGCCACCCTGATCGCCGGGATACGCGGAATCCACTCTCAATTGCACTTCAGGCATTACCTTAAAGGTCATATACGCAGGGATTTATAGGTACTGTAAATGCGTATCCTTATTTTCGATCCCTTCCACGGCGCGGCAGGCGACATGATCACAGCCGCCCTGCTGGACTGCGGGGCTGACCTTCCAATCGTCCTGCGGGCAATGCAGGCAGTAGTGGCAGAGCCAAAAATCTCAAACGTGACCCGGGCCGGTATCCGGGCGGTGAAAGTGGACACCCGTGCCACACCGGCCCACCGGACACTTGACGATGTGTTCGCCCGCTTCGATGGGGCAGCAGAAGTTGTGCCGGCACCGGCGCTTGCGATGGCACGAAAAATATTTGAGCGGATCAATGCAGCGGAAGAATCTGTGCACGGCGCTCATGTCCATTTCCATGAAGTGGGGGCAGATGACGCAATCGCTGATGTGATTGGTGCCTGCACGGCCCTTCACACTCTTGCAGTTGACGGGGTCGTAGTGCTGCCAGTTGCACTCGGGCGGGGAACGGCAACCGGTTCCCACGGCACGTTCCCGATTCCGGCACCGGCAACTGCGGCGATCCTCAAAGGGAGCGGGCTCGCAACGTTATCCGGTCCAGATGACGGGGAACTCTGCACACCAACCGGTGCTGCACTCCTTACTGGGTTCTCCACAGTAACTCCAGAGGATCTCGGAACTTATACCATACTGGCGACCGGCTACGGGGCGGGCAGCAGGGATACTCCGGATACACCAAACGTGCTCCGGGCAATGATCGTTGAGACAGACAATATCGCTGACAAACACCCGCAGGACACCGTAGATATTCTCGAGACCAATGTGGATGACGTGAGCGGGGAAGTGATCGCCCATACGATCGCGCTGTGCATGGAAACCGGTGCACGTGACGCAAGTACGATTCCGATCATCATGAAAAAAGGCAGACCCGGTTTCCTGATACGGGTGATCTGCCAGAATGACAGGAGCGCCATGCTTGCTGAACTGATGGCACGCGAACTTGGCACACTGGGTATCCGCTGCATTCCTGCGGTGCACCGGTTCATCGCCGAACGGACAATCATTGAGATCGAAGTTTCAATAAACGGTCAGAAACGCACAATGCCCGTGAAGTGCGGGTGGATGCATGGCGCCATCTACACACTCAAGGCAGAGTTCGATCCTGCACGCGACTGGGCTTGCGAACTCAAAATCCCGGTCAAAGACGTAATCCGGGCGATCGAAGATGCAGGCTGGAAAAATGTTACAGACAAACACACAGGCGGTGCACCATGAAGACGGATAAACGGACCAGCGGTAATGCAGCTTTTGACCATCTGCTGGGCGGAGGGCTCGAGGTCAGGACCATCACGCAGCTCTACGGTGAACCGGCAAGCGGGAAGAGTACGCTGTGCATCCTCGCCGCAGTCTCCTGCCTCAGGGCCGGTCACGCAGTTGCCTATATCGATTCTGAGGGTTTCTCGATCGAGCGGTTCCGGCAGATCGCAGGAGAAGACACCGAGAAACTTGCCGACAAACTCTTCCTCTTTGAACCCATCGATTTCGAGCACCAGGGTCAGGTGATCGCCGAGGTGGAAAAAGTGTTAAAGACACAAAAACCGCAACTGCTCGTCATGGACTCGGCTACCGCACTCTACCGCACCGATCTTGACAAAGGCAGGGATGCGATCCAGGTGCTCACCCGGCAGATGATCCACCTGTTGGGGTATGCCAAACGCTATGAGATTCCTGTGATCATCACCAACCAGGTGTACATGGATACGGGCAAGAATACCTGGTACGGCCTTGGGGGTTTTGCTCTCGAACACATATCAAAAGTGATCGTCCGTGTCGAGAAGACAGGGACCACCGGGTGCCGCCGGGCCCGGCTGGTCAAACACCGCTCCCAGCCGGAGGGTGCATCATTCGAGTTCGAGATCGTTAAAGATGGTATATCGGCAAAATTGTGATGAGTGCTCCGGATTCTTTTTTTTTAGCTACAAAAGATTCGTGGGAAAATTGTTATTATTATATCTATAAAGATCGAATAATTACAGACCAATGGCACTGAACAATGAGATCGCCGCCAGGATAACCAATCTTTTAGTGGAATACCCGCAGGGTCTAAGCATAACAGAGATTGTAAAAAAGATCGATGTCAACCGGAACACCGCCGGGCGCTACTTAGAAAACCTGCTGGTCTCTGGTCAGGTAGAGATGCGCCATTTCGGAATGGCAAAGATCTATACCCTCTCAAACCGGATTCCGCAGTCTGCGATCATCTCCATCTCTTCAGATCTGGTCATGCAACTGGACGCTAACCTCCGGGTCGTCTTTGCCAATGATCCATTCTTAAAATTGCTGGGCATCTCTTCAGCAGAACTGTTCGGGAAAAATATCGAATATACAGCTGCAGTAACAGTCTTTGGTGATGCACTGGAAAATTTTATCACACATCTCAGGAACGGGGTTTCAGGAAAAGAATGGCGCAGTTCGCTCACGCTGAAAAACGGGGCGCAGATATTTTCCTGCCATATATATCCTATCGTTTTTACCGATGGGCGCAAAGGTGTTTCGGTTCTTTTGGAAGATATTACTGAGTTCAGACGAAATGAGTGTGCATTGCGGGAGAGTGAAGACCGTTATCGCAAACTCGTAGAGATATCTCCGGATGCGGTTATACTTCATAGTTACGGGAAAATTATCTACGTGAACCCGGCTGGCCAAAAACTCATTGGCGCTCAAAATCCTGAAGAGATGGTCGGAAAACCGGTTCTTGATTTTATCGATCCGAAATCCCGTGATACGGTGAGTGAAAATATCAGAAAAGATCTTGACGGGGAGAAGTCACCTACTATGGAATTGGAGATGCTCCGGCTCGATGGCACATCTGTGACGGTCGAAGGCAGGGGGGTTAAGACACTTATTAACGGGAGATCTGCTGTGCAGGTAGCAATCAGGGATATCACTGAGCGAAAACGGGCTGAGATTGCCATGCGCGAGAGTGAAGAAAGGTTCCGCTCGCTGTTTAACAATACCAATGACATGATCCTGGTCCACAGCATCACTTCCAATAGACAGTCCGGGCACTATATCGAAGTCAATGATGTTGCCTGCCGGGTTCTGAAATACAACCGGCAAGAGTTCCTCCACATGTTGCCACAGGACCTTGTAGCACCGGAGTTTCTTGAATTGATCCGACATAGCGGCAGGCAGTTACTGAAAAACGGGCACATCACAACGGAGTGTGTTCTGCAATCAAAAGACTCACAGAAGATCCCAGTTGAGAGCAGCGCACACCTCTTTGAGTTCCGTGGCCAGACACTGGTGCTCGCAATTATCCGGGATATCACCGAGCGCCAACAGGCCGTTCTGACATTAAAGAAGAGTGAGGATCATTATCGTACAATTTTTGAAAAAACTGGAACTGCATCCGTCCTTGCTGAAGAAAATACCATCATTACCCTTGCCAATGCCGAGTTCGAATGCCTTTCGGGATACTCAAAACATGAGATTGAAGGAAAAAAGAGCTGGATAGAGTTTGTGGTCAAAGAAGATCTTGAGCGTATGCTTGCCCAGCATAAACTGAGACGGCAAAGCGGGCAGAAGGCGTTGAAACACTACGAGTTCCGGTTCATAACAAGATCCGGAGACATCCGAAATATCTTCCTCACAGTAGATATGATTCCTGGAACCGGACAGTCCATCACTTCTTTGATGGACATCACCGAAAGAAGGGCAAAAGAAGATGCCCTCATTGCCAGTGAAGAGCGGTACCGGCGCCTGCTCGAACAATCATTTGATGCAATCGCAATCCACAAAAACCAGAAAATATCTTATCTCAACGATAAAGCCGCAAAGATTCTGGGGGCCGCAACACCACAGGATCTCATTGGCAGATCAATTTTTGACCTGATTCACAAAGACTCCCGCAGGGAAGTGGAAGAACGCATAAGGATAATGAGTACTGACCAACGTGTGCCCGCACCTGTTTTAAGAGAGAAATTTTTACGGGTTGATGGGACAACGGTAACAGTGGATGTGATGGCAATGAGTTTCAATGATAACGGCGTTCCTGAAGTTCATGTGGTATTCCGGGAAATTGCTTCATAAGTGGATGAAATCTCTCCTTTCGCATACGGGGATTAAAAAATTTAAAAAGAGATTGTCCCGGTAAAGACCGTCTCTGCCGGACCTTCCATCTTTGCGCCGTCTTTTAAATAAATGACCAGCGGTCCACCCTCCGTCTCGACTTTGACCGTCTCTCCCATCACGCCAAGGTGGTGTATGACTGCTGCTGCTGCCGTTGCCCCGGTGCCGCAGGAGAGCGTCTCTCCTTCAACACCGCGCTCGAACGTGCGGATCTTTATACTGTCATCACCGATTTTCTGGACGAAGTTCACGTTCGCCCCGTTGACAAACGATTCGTGGAACCGGATCGGAGGTGCAAACGCTTCCACATTCACACTCTCCACATCATCGACCAGCACCACCGCGTGCGGGACACCGGTGTTGACTGCATAAACCTCAAAGACACCGATGTGTTCCTTGTATTCCCCGTCTCCCAGCGCAGGGATCTCAGACCGACCGAATTTCGGTGTGGGCATACTGATCATTGCAACAAAATTATCATCGCGATACGCCATCTCCACGCCAACGGGCCCGGCAAGCGTATCGATGGTGCAGGAGCCTTTTACATAGCCGGCATCAAAGGCATATTTTGCGAGACAGCGGATACCATTGCCGCACATCTCCGCTTCACTCTCATCGGGCTGGAGAATCCGCATGCGCAGGTTTCCGGTTTCTGATTTCATCAGGTACAGGACCCCGTCGGCCCCAATCCCGAACCTGCGGTCACAGTAGGTTGCAGCAAACCGGGCCTTCATTTCGTTAGGAATAATCGTCTTTTTGTATTCGTCGATCAGTACAAAATCATTGCCATTTCCCTGTAATTTTGTAAATGGTATCTCCATGATTCCTCGTTTCCCTCCTTTACAATTTCAGCAGTCGCTTTTACTCGCTATGTCCATTATTCATCTCAAAGGCTTTATGGAATTCGCCGATATCCCAGCCGAGATACTCTTTGATAATCACGTACGCCATCTGCGGTGGGATTGCTCCCTGCTCGGTCACGATCATATCGATATACTCCGCAGGTGTGACATCAAACGTCGGGTTCCGGACGGTCACATGGGGCAGGGTCCGGGCGATCTCATCCGGCAGTACCTCTCCTGATGGGCGCTCTTCGATCTGGATATGTTCACCAATGATCGTGCGGGGGGCAAACTTGTAGGTCTCAGCAGCTACAAGCACATTCACCCTCGCTTCATGTGCCGAATGGGCAACCTGCGAGGTGCCGATCTTGTTCACAACCGCACCATTCACAGTGACTGCATCAGCCCCGACAATGACGAGATCAATGTCGTTGATAAACGATCGCACCGCAGAATCCACTATGTAATTCGTCTTAATACCTGCGTCATTGAGCGTCCGGATGGTGATGAGACCCTGGTTTCTCGGGCGCACCTCTGTGGCAAAGACCTCGATCTCTTTTCCGCTGCGGTGCGCCTCGATGATGCACCCGAGTGCCACTTCAGAGTTGCAGTGCGTAAGAATCGTATCACCATCACGGATCTGCCGGGCACCGAACTCTGCGATCTTTTCTACCGCATGCTGCGAGGAATGGATAAATTTATCCGCCCGCTCTGCAACACCTGCCCGCGCCTCGTCCACGGTCTTTGCCCGGCCAATGCCGGCCATCACCATATGAACCGCGTTCGGGAGGGAGACTGCCGTCGGGCGAGGCGAGACCAGCAGTTCGGCTGCCCGTTCCATCTCATCAACGAATTCTGCTGTGATCGATACCTTTGAACGAAGAGCCTCGGCACGGAGGGCTTCAGCTGCTGCACGCGCAATCCTGCCCGCACCCCGGATTTCCATGCTCTTTATCTTCTCTGCAGTTTCAATAGGAAACATTAATCTTCATTGATTCAATGGAGATCAGAAGTACATATAGGTTTATTACCGGGTGTCCTATGTCGGTTGCCGTAGTCTTTGACAGTGCAGGAACGCTTCTCAACACCTACCGTGTGGCAAAAGATATCTGCAACAAAAAACTGCTGCCGGGTATCGAGACCACCACGCTCACCTTCAGTTCGCCGGACCGTGTCCTTGTCGTGCTGCCCGTGAAATCCAGGATGATGATCGACACACCTTCTGATACCCTCCTCTCCGATTATCTCATCGAGCACAACATGAGCTTTGGGGTGAGCTGTACGCGCAGAATCACAACAGCCGAAGAGATCGGAGATGTCCTATACGCTGATAAGACAGCGCGTGTGGGCGATCTGCAGGAGTGTATACGCAATGTCTGGACGGTCTGTAAAGCAGAATCGGTAGTCACAATGAACAGCGGGGCAATAATCAATATGGCATTAGGGGCAGTAGAGTTTACCATCACGGCAGGCGGCTGGCCGTTTGACGGAGCAAAAGAGACGATCACCGCATTGCACCGGATGGGTGTACCAACTTTCATTGCTTCGGGTGACCGGGTAACAAAATTAGAGAAGATGGCAGACCACTTCGGCATTCCAAGGGACCGGGTGTACGGGGTTGCTACACCAACTGTCAAAGCGCAGATCGTCAGTGACCTGAAGCAGGAATATGACAAAGTGCTGATGGTGGGCGACGGGATCAATGATCTTTGTGCCATGCGAAATGCTGATATCGCGATTCTCACCATCCAGCAGGCAGGCGATCGGCCTGAGGAACTCTATGCCGCAGCAGACTATGTTGTAAAAGATGTCGGAGCTGTGCTCCCTATCGTGCAGGAACTGCTCACATCCCAGAAGCATTCGGGGTAATTAGCGATCGTGACTGTAGGGTGCAGGATATAAAAGGTAATATGAGACCAGTACCACATTAGGTATAAGGGAATTATGAAGGCTCCATTGATCACGGTCGACAACCTCTGCATGGATTTCGATGGCCAGAGGGTACTCAAGAATATTTCTTTTGAGATCGCAGAAGGGGAGATACTCGGCATTATCGGCAGGAGCGGGGCCGGTAAGACCGTGCTGATGCACCTGATGCGCGGCGTGGAACAGCCCCCCACGAGCGGCTCTATTGTCTATCATGTGGCGGCCTGCGGCACCTGCGACTATATGGATGTAGGGAGCGCAGTGGGTAAACCCTGTTCCCGCTGTGGCGCGAAACTCACGGCGCTGAATGTGGATCTCTGGAACGAAAAAGACGAGGAGCTGCGGCGCAGGCTGATGCGCAGAACTGCAATCATGTTCCAGCGCACATTCGCCCTGTATGGCGACGACCGTGTGATCGAAAACGTCCTGCATGCACTCGATGATATCAGTTACCCGCAGGAGAACGCGATCACCCGTGCAGCCGATCTGATCGACCAGGTGCGACTTTCACACCGGATGATGCATATCGCCAGAGATCTTTCCGGGGGTGAGAAGCAGCGGGTGGTGCTTGCCCGCCAGCTGGCAAAAGAGCCGTTCTTACTCTTTGCCGATGAACCAACCGGCACGCTCGATCCCGGCACGGCAAAGATCGTCCATACGATGCTCATTGAAGCGGCAAAAAACAATAACATGGGCATCGTCGTTACCTCCCACTTCTCGCAGGTGATCGAAGATGTGGCCAACCGCGCCATCCTTCTCATAGACGGCAGCATTGCAAAACTCGGCTCTCCTAAAGAAGTCATCGCCGAGTTCATGAAAGGGTGTGACGATACCGAAGTATTCGAAGCAGCTGAGATGGGCGAACATATCATGGTAGCCCGGGATCTCATAAAGCGCTATATCTCGGTTGACCGCGGAGTGGTCAAGGCTGTCAACGGTGTCACTTTTGATGTCTCAACCAAAGAGATCTTCGGAGTTATTGGTAAGAGCGGTGCAGGAAAGACCACGCTATCAGGCATTATCGCCGGCCTTATTGAACCTACCAGCGGGGAGATAAACATCCGGATTGGTGAAGAGTGGATTGACATGACAAAGCCGGGGATCGATCAGCGGGGACGGGCGACTCCCTACATCGGTCTCCTGCACCAGGAGTATGATCTCTTCCCGCACCGTACCGTTCTCGACAACCTCACCGATGCCATCGGTCTGGAATTCCCAAAAGAACTGGCCATGCGAAAGGCGTTAGTCACGCTGAGGATGGCCGGGTTCACTGATGCAAAGAGTAAAGAGATCCTTGACCGGATGCCCGCTCAGCTCTCAGAGGGTGAACGGCATCGTGTGGCACTCGCACAGGTGCTGATCCGTGAGCCGCGTATTGTTATCCTCGATGAGCCTACGGGCACTATGGACCCAATCACCAAGATCGATGTGAAGCACTCGATCCTCCATGCCCGCGAAGAGATGGACGAGACTTTTATTGTGGTCTCCCATGACATGGAGTTCGTGCGGGACATCTGCGACCGGCTCGCACTGATGCGTGGCGGTAAGATTGTGCAGATCGGAAAGACTGCTGATGTGCTTGCGATCCTGACCGAAGAGGAGCGCAAGGTCATGACCCTGCCAGCCGCGTGAGGCGCGAGCAATGCACACCATCCACCTCGATGGAGAGAGATTAGAGACTGGTGAGGGCAGCACGCTTGCATCGATCCTTTCCGGCCATGAAACGGACTGTTGCGTAGCGATCATCCGCCCGGCCTTAAAAGAGCAGGCAAAGACAAGCAGCCTTGCGATCACCACTACGGCAGGCGTTGTCACAATTGAAGTGCAGGGAAAGGCCGCGGCTTTTTTGGGATCGCCCGGTATCACAGAGCAGCTCAAACTTCACTGGACTGACCGATACGTAACTGCGTTCGGTCCCTTTCCTTCCGGCATCAGACCGGACCGGAAACCCCATCTCTACGATCGCGGGGATGTGATCCTCGGGTGTGGGGGGTATGAACCTGCACGATCGTATCTCCTCTTCTCCCGGATCCGGCATTCCGCAGACCACGGCACCGATGAGAGCAGCGGAATCGTGGGAACGATCGTGAGCGGCAGGGCGGTACTCGACCGTTTTTCCTCCGGAGACCGGATCACTAAAATCGAGCCGGTCATCAGCTGGGCTGACACGAGCCGCTCGTTCACCACCACCGACATGAGCCTCTTGCTTGAAGACGGGATGCAGGTAGTCACCCGTGTGAAGATCATGGCACAGGGGTATACTCCAGATAAGATCACTACCGAAGCTGCCGGTAGCGTGGAGCATATGCTGCTCGCACTTCACTCAGGAAAGTACACCGTGGGGCGGGCCACTAGCACTCATATTCTTGACCAGCGAATGGCAGGAACCGAGGATGTGCCCGGGGAGTTCCGACGTCCCCGTCGCGAGGGAACTGTTACTGTGCGGGCGGCTGGAAAGACCGCAGGCGGGGTCTACATCTACCGGGCAGATGTACACGCAAGCCTTGTGCACAGCGTAACCGGCCAGGTTGTGCAGGGCATCGAACTGGTAAAACTTTCAAAGGAACACGATGTCTTTTCCGTAAGCGTGGAACCGGTGCGCATCGACCTGCTGGGACTTCCGTTGGTAAAAGCACAGGAAATATGTGCTGCCCGTGGCGTGACTTTTCTCTCAGACAAACAAGATCCCGGGCGGATCATTGTGTCACAGGAGCCGGGCACTACCCTTGACGTGCTCGCTGAACGGGCAGTAAAAGTGACTACTGCACCGCTTGAGAAGGTGATCGATATCACCCTCGATGATGCTGCCGCTCCTGCCAGCTGTGATGCGTTCCGCCGGATTACCGGTCTTATCCGGCACGATGCCGGTATGATGCCGGTCTTTTTCAAGTTCGATGATGTGGTTCTCTTTAAGCCGGAGATTCCTGCGGGAATGAAACTCAACCCGGAAAACACGCCAAAGGATGAATCCCCGGCAGCTGCGCTCGGCATCACCAACGATTCCCGCAACGGTGCCGGACTTGTCGGTGTGCGTCTTTCGGCCAACAGGGAGTTTGGTCCCACCTCTGAACCATTTGAGGGGACCAATATCATCGGGCGCGTGATCGATACCGAAAAACTCAAAAAAGTACGGGAGAAAGAGACCGTGTATATCCGTGAGGTGAAGCAATGACTGCATATACGCCCACCCACGTAGGCAGCGTAACGAAATACGTAATGGTGGAGTCGTTTGATATTACACCGGCAGACCTTGCGCTCCTGGGCTACGAGATCTCGAAAGGGGTGATGATCAAAGAGACCTGTTTTGGTCTGGTCATCAGCGGGAAAGAGGGGGAAGTCAACCGTATTGTTGCTGAACTGCGGAAGATCGATCCTGACCACATCTTTGTCAAAGACCGGGGTTTTCCACCCGGCGATGCCCGTCGCTGCCGGGCAAATCTCGGAGGGGCCCGGCCCGGGTATAACGGCCTCGAGTACGAGATGTCGATCATACCGTACGTCTCGCACGGGCTCGAAGCGCTCAAAAATATTGATGAAAAGACTGTTCCTCCCATGGAAGATCCGCTGGAGCACCCGTTACTCGATATCTATAAACTCAAAAAACTGATCGATGCACAGGAGTCCTGAAATGGTAAAAGTATTCATCTACCCGGCAACGAGCCTGATCCTCTCTGACATGGTGGCACGCTTCGGGCACACGCCCCTATCGTCTGCCACCGCCATCCGCGAACGCATACAGACCGCAGGACTCGAATCCCCGCCCCTCCAGATCACACCAGAAGAACCAAAGAAGGGGCTGAAATGGGCTGCCGTTGAAGTGCCTGCCGGGGTACGGGGCCGTATGTCTCTCTACGGGCCGATGATCGAGGCGTGCGAAGCAGCGATCATCATCAACGATGCCGACCTCGCATTCGGGTGCATGGGATGTGCGCGCACGAACGAGCTGATCAAGTTCCTCATACACCAGAAAACGATCCCACGACTCGAACTGAACTACCCGAAGAATGAGGATGAAGGCGTGAAGTTTGTGGCTGCAATCAAGCGGTTCTTAACAGAACTTAGGGGGGCGAAATGACACAACCGGTACGGATTGCCCAACTCTCCTGCGGGCCGGAGTATTCCGGGATCCAGCATGAGATCGATGAGGCAGCCAGACAAGTCGGCGGCGAGATCTTCTATCCGGATGTTGCTCTCAAAGACATACGCAGGGACTTCGCCAAGTTCGGGCTGGATGTAAAGAGCCCGGACTTAAAACTCGCGATTGCCCGGGCTATGGCACTTGTGGAAGGGCGGGTGGAAGCAGATGCAGTCTTCATTGCCACCTGTTTCCGTTGCGCCGAAGCAGCCATCGTAAGAAACGAACTCCGGCACTACATCAATGAGCACTCACGGTTCCCGGTGGTCAGTTACTCGTTTACCGAGCGCACGACATCAGGCACACTCCTCACCCGCATGGAAGCGCTCACCACCATTGCCCGGCGCCGTGCCCTGCTTGCCAGGGAGACCCAGAACGGTCTCACCCTTGGTGTTGACTCGGGTTCTGCCACGACAAAAGCGATCGTGATGCGGGACAACCAGATCATCGGCACAGGCTGGCAGCCCACGACTGAAGTCTTAAAAAGTGCACAGGAAGTGATCGTCCATGCCCTCACCGAAGCAGGGGTCACCCGCAACGAGATACAGGCCGTAGGGACAACGGGGTACGGGCGTTTCCTTGTAGGAAAAGAGATCAAGGCGGATCTCGTCCAGGAAGAACTCACCGTCAACTCAAAAGGGGCAGTCTATCTCGCGGATCGCCAGCATGGCCCGGCCACCGTGATCGATATCGGAGGTATGGACAACAAGGCGATCTCGGTGATGGACGGGATCCCCGGGGTGTTCACGATGGGCGGTATCTGTGCGGGGGCAAGCGGGAGGTTCCTGGAGATGACGGCGAAAAGGCTTGGCGTGGAGATCACCGAGCTCGGCCCGCTCTCCATGAAGGGCTTTGGCGGGCGCGTGCCGATGAACAGTTATTGTATCGTCTTTGGCACGCAGAGCCTGGTCAATGCGCTTGCCACCGGCAGCACCCGGGAAGATGTCGCTGCTGCTGCCTGCCACAGTGTAGCCGAGCAGGTGTTTGAGCAGCAGCTGCAGGAAGTGGATATCAAGGAGCCGGTGATCATGGTCGGGGGCACGTCGCTCATCGAAGGGTTGGTCTTTGCCATGGGTGAACTGCTCCAGACGAAAATTGTCGTGCCGCCATACTCGCAGTATATCGGTGCCGTGGGATCTGCACTCCTTGCATCAGGATTCATAAAGGACGATTAGATGCTCGCTGTTGAGTACTTTGAAGTGGAATGCCCCGAGCCGGTGGGCGCTGAGTACTACAAGCAGATAACAAACGACGTCCTGCTCGATCAGAATCTCCTCAAGGTGATAGAGAAACTCCACGTCTATATAGATCCGAAGATCCCGATCTTTGTCGCAGTCGGCATACTCAAGCCTATCACCACCGTTGTCCGGGTGGGAGATATAGCAAACATCAACCCGCAGGAGGGCAAGATGACGCTCGTCATCACCGAAGAGACCTATCTTGCATCAATGCTCAGGATATTATGGGAGCGCTTTGGCAAGGATCGGGTCGAGCAGCCGGACCGGTTCACGGTAGTGCTCTACAATGTCCCGGTTGCGGCAAAAGAGATCGAAGAGATCGTTATCGGCAATCCCAGCGAGTCCTTAAACAAAGACCTGATCTATGCTTTCCGCCAGGTTGCGCCGGAGGGCTTCCGGCTCCGCAGCGAGCGCTTTGAGAAGGGGAAGTTCTCGTTTGTTGCCAGTGAGGACACGCTTGCCGAGAACATCGATGAGCTGGTTAAGTCGAAGTTCGCCCTGATGGGAGAGACGCCATGACACTGGTCCCGGTCACCTACAAGGGTGGTATCTACCAGCACGATATTGTGATCGATCTCATCGAGGACCTCGGGGGCTACGTCGTCCAGAAGCACGTGCTGGCACAGGAAGTGGTGCTCCAGTGCTTTGTGCCCCGTGACGATATCGAGCTGATCCGGGAGATCTCCCGCCCGATCTTCGGTGAAGTGACCGATTCCCCGCTCGTCGGAACCGAGATTGCGGTTGTCAGTATGAGCTTAGAGATCCATCACCTCCCCCACCCGTCCTGTGACATCGCCGAGTACGTCCGCCGCATCGGGGCCAAGAGCAACATGGTGAGCCTTGCCCGGGGACCCGGGAAACGGATCACCGGGCTCAATGACGAGGAGCGGGACGTGATCAACGAGCACGATATCGCCGTCTACCTCATGGGCAACTTCGAGACCTGCATAGAGCACAAGATGCCCATTCTCCTGCGGGGAATCGAGGTACCGGTCGTAGTCTGCGGCGGCCCGGACAAGGAGACACTGATAAAAATTGTCGATCCCCCGGTGGAGGGATATGTTGGCGGTGTCGGGCGGTTCATGCGCAGGACCAAGGAGGCCGATCAGCTGGACAAGCTCGATGAGATCGTAGCGGAGATCATCCGTGTGCTGGAGAAGAAGCGCGAAGATGTTGCAAAGGATCCGCTCTCGGTGGCCCCGGCCCGGCTCATGAACCTGATCCGGGAGCGGGTGCCGGCGATCCTTGAGGTAACCTCCCCCACACCGCTCACGGTTCAGATGACCGGGATCCGGGTGAAGCTGCCCTACGATATGTTCGCTCCGGAACTCCGGCTGATGGAGATCGAAGACGGGATCACGCTGGGCGATATCGCTGAGGTGGCACCCTCACGGATGCGGGACTATATCCTTGTCAAAGTCCTGCCCTTTTCAGAGACAAATACGGTGATATGATGGCAAAAAAAGTATCAGCTCAATCAACCAGGGACCAGTTCGAAGAGAAACTCGCGCTCATTGTGAAGCAGGGCGCCGATGTCACCGCTGATGAGTGGTTAAAGGCGATCGAGGTGGAATACGGGAAGGTCCCGCTGGTTTTTAAAAGGATGAGCGAGCGCCCCGAAGTGCTCATCTCCCACCTGCTCTACAAGGGGACGGTGGCGCAGACAAGCCCGCTCGATCCCAAGTATGTTGAACTGATCAGTATGGCAGTAGGAGCCGCCCTCAAGTGCCCGCACTGTACCGGGTACCACATGCAGGCAGCCATGAGGATGGGAGCCACCCGCGAGGAAGTGCTCGAAGTGATTCTCCTGTCAGGTATGATCTCAAACTCTTCGGTGCTTGCCAATGCGTACCGGATCATTGACGATAAGCTGGAGAAATGCATCCCGTGTGAAACGAAAGGGGTGGAGCGGGAGAAATCCTCACAGAAAGTAAAGAAAATTTTAAAAAAGAGAGCCTGAGTCTTTTTTAGGATTCCATTCATCTTTTTAATCCCACACCACCCACCTTTACCATAATGTGCGGTATCGCAGGGCAGTACAGTCTTAACGGTAAAGAGCCGGACACAGAGCTCCTCTCGGTCATGTCCGAACGGCTCGCCCACCGTGGACCAGACGGGGAAGGTGTCCATATCAGCGGTCCGGTAGCCCTTGCGCACCGCAGGCTCGCGATCATCGATCTCTCTGACGAGGGGCTCCAGCCGATGACCAGTGAGGATGGCACACTCTGGCTGGTCTTCAATGGCGAGATCTACAACTTTGTTGAGCTCCGCGAGGAGTTGATCGAAAAAGGCCATCACTTCCATTCAAAATCCGACACTGAAGTGATCCTCCATGCCTACGAGGAATGGGGGCACGAGTGTCTCAACCGGTTCAATGGTATGTGGGCTTTTGCACTCTGGGATGAACAGCGGCAGGAACTGTTCTGCGCCCGGGACCGCTTCGGGATCAAACCGTTCTATTACGCTCAGACCGGGGATTTGTTCCTGTTCGCCTCAGAGATCAAGGCGCTGCTCGCTCACCCGGATGTCGGCACGAAACCGGACGATGCCACGCTGGGCACGTATCTCGCTTGGGGGGTGCTCGACCATTCCGAACGGACGATGTTTGACGGTATCCTCCAGCTGAGGCCTGCCCATGCGATGGTCGTAACAAAGGATGGTACACAGCTGCCATTCCGGTACTGGGATGTGTTGGTCAACGCGGAGATCCGCTCACCAGTGCCAGACGCAGAAGTGGCATCGAAGCTCCGTTTCCTGTTGCACGATGCAACCAGCATACATCTCAGGAGCGATGTCGCTGTCGGCACCTGCCTGTCCGGAGGCATTGATTCGTCTGCACTTACCTCAATCATCAATGGGCTTATTCGGGAAGAGGCGCCGGCAAGTGTCGGGGCACGGCAGAAGACGTTCTCTGTTGTCTTCTCCGACAAAAGATTTGATGAGAGCCGGTTTATCGATGAGATTGTTGCCGCAACCGGCGTGGATGCACATCGTACGGAACCCTCTCCTGAAGAGCTCTGGGATGATATTGACCGGCTGGTCTACATGCAGGACGAGCCGTTCGGTTCGCTCTCGATCTATGCCCAGTACTGTGTCATGCGGCTTGCCCGTGAGCAGGTCAAGGTTGTTCTGGACGGGCAGGGAGCTGATGAGCTGATGGCAGGATACCTGGCTTACCAGGGCAGTTATATCGGGGGACTGATCCGTTCGTTCCATGTGTTGACCGGATTTTTAGAGATCATCGGCAGCCTCAGGCACCATAGCGGTTTTTTCCATTCCGCATTTGAACAACTTTTCGTTCGCAAAGGGCGTCGTGGTCTCCTGAAGTGCACAGGGTTAGCAGTAGACCGGTACGGGGGACGTTTAGACGAGGTTTTGCTCCGCGAACTGACAAGCACCAACCTGCCGGCACTCCTCCACTACGAGGACCGGAACGCCATGGCGTTCTCGATCGAATCACGGGTGCCCTATCTCGATATACGATTCGTAGAATATGTAGCATCACTCCCGCTCAACCAGAAGATCCGTAATGGTATTACCAAGATCGCTCTCCGGAATGCCATTAAGGGAATAATCCCTGAGTCAATTCGCTGCCGTATGGACAAGATGGGGTTTGTCACCCCGGAGGAGATCTGGATGAAAGAGGCGCTCCGCCCGTTCGTGCTCGAAGTACTCAGCTCTGATGAGTTCCATGCACGCCCCTACTGGGATGCCGATGCAGTTGTCCGGAACTATCTCTCGTTTCTTGAGGGCAAAACTGCATATTCGCAGGAGTTCTGGAGGATCGTCTGTGCTGAACTCTGGTTCAGGAAATTTTTTAATGTGCCTGCCATCGCTTCGTCCGGTTCCTGATATTCAGAAAGTGCGGGATCGAATCCTATAAATGGGGACTCCGGACAGATCTATGTGATACAACCCCGTCTTAAGGTTTGATTACTACCTTATTACGGGATCACGGTGACCCATGAAATCCATCATTCTTGCCGGGGGTGTCGGGACACGGCTCTGGCCGCTCTCCCGTGAGTACTATCCCAAGCAGTTCATCCAACTCGACGGGCGTTCTCTTTTCCAGAGAACCTGTGAGCGGGCTGCCAAGCTTTCAGGATATGATGGAATCTATGTGGTAACGAACGAAATCCATCACTACCTTGTCCGGAACCAGATCGAAGAACTGGGCTATTCCCTTCCCGATGATCATCTCCTCGCTGAACCTGCAGGAAAAAATACCCTGCCTGCCATTGCATGGGCAATGCAACGGATCCGGGCAGACGACCCCTCGGCATCAGCCGTCATCTTCCCGAGTGATCACCAGCTGGGTGATGCAGCCCTCGACCAGATCCGGACGGCAGCACCGCTTGCCCTGCAGTATCTGGTTACATTCGGTGTCAGGCCCACATCACCGCACACTGGCTACGGTTACATCAAACCGGGCAAACCCCTGTCGGTGGGCAGCGTTGTTGAGGCGTTCAAGGAAAAACCCGATGAGAAGACCGCAGAAGAATATGTCAGGAGCGGATATCTCTGGAACAGCGGGATATTCCTGCTTTCAACAGACTGCTTTTTTGGGGAGTTGAAGATTTACAGCCCGGCACTCTTTACGGCTTTTTCCATCGATAACACTCCGGATTACAAGAGCCTTAAGTCCATCTCAATCGATTACGGGCTGCTTGAACATTCACAGCGCGTGGCGGTGGTCCCGCTGGACGCCCCATGGAGCGATCTCGGTACGTTCAAGGCACTCTACGATGTCGAGCACCACGATGCGCAGGGGAATGTGGGTAAGGCAGAGTACCTCTCGGCCAAAAACAACTACGTATATGCTTCAGGAAAGCATGTCGGGCTCATTGGTGTGCGCGATCTGGTGGTGGTAGATACCACAGACGCACTCCTCATCTGCGACAACAAACATACCGAGCAGGTAAAAAAACTTGTCAACATCTACAATAAAGCAAAAGATCCGATAACCCGTTTCCACAGGCAGGTGCACCGCCCCTGGGGTTCCTATACTGTGCTTGAGGAGTCCGCGGTCTATAAAATAAAACGGGTAACTGTAAGACCTGACCAGAAGCTCTCACTCCAGCTCCATCACCACCGGAGTGAGCACTGGGTGGTAGTGAGTGGCACAGCAGAAGTCGAACTTGATGGCGAGACCCGGCTGCTCCGGAAAGGCGAGAGCACCTTTGTCCGCAGCGGGATGAAGCACCGGTTGAGAAATCCTGGTGTGATCCCTCTTGAGGTTATTGAGGTACAGCTAGGTGAGTATCTCGAAGAGGATGATATCGTCCGGTTTGAGGATGACTACGGCCGGGTGGAGTGAGGGGGGTTTGATTTCTGTTGATCCAGAGTAGGAGTCGTTATCTGTCTGAAGAAATCTTGCTGACATACCAGAACCAAAAGATAAGAAACCGGACGGTTTTTCCTTTTTTCACTGGACTGTAGACGTACGCAGCGGTTCCCAATTCGTTACGGTTTTTTGGTAATCCAGCTGGAACAATCTCACATCAAACAGTGATATTAATACCTCGGAAGAACCTGATAATTATCGATGTCGTCCTATTTTAATGACACAGACCATATCGCTCTTTTCGCTGCCGGGTTTGATCTCATCCGTGATGAACTGCCAAGACTTCATATCCTGAATATCATCACCGAAATTAATGATGAACTGACAACGAATCCATACGATCACGATGCCATTCTCGCTCTCGATGGGCTCTATGACGCGATTGATGAACGAGACGACGCGATTTTTGCGCTCTCCCGGTATAAAGACACCCCTGATCAGGAT
>JAURZP010000544.1 GCA_030653335.1 Methanoregula sp.
CCCGGGTAGTTCTTACTTTTTTCCGGGTCCTCTAACTCGCTATGCAGCCAGTCCAGCTGCGGGATCCATGAAGGATAAGGACCATCAATCCGGGCATACCGGGAAACGAGATCGACTTCAGCGGCATCCAGTCGGAAAGTCCCGCCCGGTACCACATCATTCCGGAAATAAGGACTGCCAATCAGCCGGACAATGTTCTCGCGGGTATACCCGCTGGCAACGAGACCAGCAATCCCGGCAAGGAACTGGATGACCGGCGCCCGGGAGAGTCTGGGTCCGACTGCCGCATTCCACGGGATCTCAAACTCATTAAATACCTCTTCAATAAGCCCGTAGTCCCCACGGATATCCGGAAAGACCATGGCGATATCGGAAAGGGGAGTGCCGGCAGCGTTCAGCCGGCCAATCTCCGCCGCGATACCGTATACTTCGGCATAGCGCGAAGGAAATGTCTGCATCCGGAAGAATGCTCCGGAGGCAAGCGTACCGGTCTCTGAAAACATACCAGTGATCTTTGACCGCACCGATGACGGATCGAATGCCGGTTGTGACCCGGGATTTCCTGCCGCAATCCGGCTCCGGAAGATATTCGGATCGAGCCCGTCAGGAACGAAGAAGTATACTTTCCCTGCATGCGCCTGTATGGTCTCAAAGAGATCCTGTTCGAGCGGCAGCGGCTCGTGAAATCCATAGATGAATACCATGCCTAACGGGGATGATGCGCAGCGGTCGACATGATCGATCGTCCATTCAAGGATAGTATCGCCATCAACGAGATCCAGTTCCCTCAGCCGGTTCCGGTATTTAGTGATGATCGTGTCAAGCTGATCGCTCTTTTCGCTCTGGAGACCCATGAGGCATTCTGGGAACGTAACCTTCCTTGTCATGGTGACATTCATAAAAGTCATGAGATCGTCAATCGTTCCCTGGGACGGGTGATCGCGGGTAATGAATAACGAAACCTCATCCGCATGCTTCTCAAGAATATCATTGAGCAGGAGTTTCGATTCGCCCTTTGACAAGAGCCGCTCTGTTGTCCGGTTCTCTTCAAAGAGGTGCCGGCAGAATCCTTCGAGAGTACAGATTCGAAAAGTAACGAATGGGATATTTTTTGCAGTCAGATAACCGGTAACGTCTAGTACCAGTCGCTGAGTGGGAAGGAGCAGCCAGCTCGTGAAGGGATCCTTAGCTGCGGCAGCAACGAACTGGTCGATAAAAGAATCCAGTTTTTCTCCCGGAAGTCCGCGATCATAAAAGACGCGATCGGAAAAATCCAGAGAGGGCTGCGCTGACATAATATGTGGTCAACCTGTCAGGAGAAAAAAGGACGGGGTTGTTTATCATATATCCAGTAAGCTGCAATAACGACAGTTAAAAGTAACAACCTCCAATCAGGTTTTCTCATGGAATTAATTAAAAAAGATCTCTCCTTC
>JAURZP010000552.1 GCA_030653335.1 Methanoregula sp.
GGAAGAAACCGGGTGCCAAGACCCGCTGCTGGTATGACTGCTTTTGTTATTTCACTCACCAGCACACCCCCTCATAGATTGCCGCCTCATTCCGTGCTTTTTCAACC
The DNA here is from genome assembly GCA_030653335.1 of Methanoregula sp. GTDB lineage: Archaea > Halobacteriota > Methanomicrobia > Methanomicrobiales > Methanospirillaceae > Methanoregula. The sequence goes on from JAURZP010000552.1 coordinate 108, forward strand.
CGTATTAAAAAATCGGTACATGACTTCTGAAAAACCGGATGAGCAAGAGCGGTATACAAAAAAATATTTGAATCAATGATAATTTTTGTCCCGTCAGGAATGGATTTTAGATTACTCAAAGATATCAGACTCAATTATTTCTTCAATAGATTGAATATTTTCTATTTTGAAAGCGCCGACTAATATTGTTATCTCTGATTCGGGTAAAATTTTGAGTTCTACTTCATCCCCATTTCGTAAACTGACTGGATCAATAAGATGAAAAGTATTATCCCGGTAAATCGCTTTAACCATTATACACACCTTTGTAGTATATTTTTCGTCCAATTATTTACAGATATTGTTACCACAGGGATATTCTCTTCGATATCACTTTTCCAAAGTCTAATTGTGCTTACTGATTTCATGTTGGCAGAATGTAACCGCTCTGATACTTGCAGAATCTAAAATCCGAATATGATACCTGATCCAACGAGCCTGACAATCATTAGGAATACACGGTATCCCGGTGTTCAAATGTATGAAATATAAGACAATCTCCTGTTAGTTCATACAGGATACGAAATGGGGGCACACGTACACTTCGCAGGCCGGTGAGTTCATATCTCAGGGGTTTTCCGGCACGAGGATTGTCAATAATTTTCTCTACGATCTTCTTCGCTTTTGTTTGCATGGCTTTATCCCGAACCTTTTTGATTCCTCGACGGAATTCGTGGGTATACGTGATGTGCATGTCATTCCCAGATGCTGTCGAGATCATCAGCCGAGGATAGTTCACATACCCTGCCGGCTTTTACGTCTTTTCTCGAACGGTCAATCTGTTTCATCAGCTGCGGTGTATTGAGTATTTCAATGGTTTCAATCACTTCCTCAAGTTCGGCATTCAATCGTTTCAATGTTAAAAAAGCCTCGGAGCTTATCACAACAGGTGCCGTTGATGTATCTTCCATTTGATATGCCACTCTCATATACCTGAATGGATCGACATACGATTTATGTATGTTGATAAGCGGCAAAAAAGCAGACATATACGTCAGAATGACATTCATGCACTGATGATAAAAATGCATAAACACATTTTTATGTCCGATTATTTCTTTGAACGCTCGTGCAACATACACCGCTCATGCACGGTCGGATTTACTCAAACACAATGGAGCAGTCATGATTTAAAGAAGAGCATGCGATTTTTCAGAGATAAGCTTCCAGTACTGGAAAACAGCCGGTAAATCAAATACGGATTGTCCTTTAACCTGTTGAATATATCATAAGTATCCATGATTAGATCGACCGGGGCACCGACGCCTTAACAACGCCCGGTACAACATTTGTACCATTGTACTCCGCTCTGATGAGATTCCGGTTTTTACAACATAAATATTGGAACTGGAATCTTCGCGTGACATCTTTTTTGGCATCTTTTTTGTGACCGGCAGGAATGGTGTCCCGAATCCAGCTGCCGGGATAACTGCTTAAGTAACGGTCATTTACCAACAGACTCCTTCATAAATCGCCGCCTCATTCCGGGCTTTTTCAACCCTGCGCCCATCAATAACAAGTTTTCCATGGTAATCCAGATTCTCAAACTCCTTCCATTCCGTCACGATGAGCACAGCATCAGCAGTCAAAACCTCTGATGCAGATGAAGTATAGTGAAGATCCGGAAATTGCTGCCTGAAATTATCCATCGCAACCGGATCATATACTTTCACGCGGGCACCTGCTTTAAGGAGCATGTTGATTATTGGTATTGCCCGGGCTTTCCGGATATCATCAGTATCAGGCTTGAATGCAAGTCCCAGCACGCCGATTGTGCGGTTCTTTGGATTAATGTGCTTTTTCAGGAGCGCAATCATCCGCTTGGGCTGGTCATCATTTATTTCCATAACTGAATTGAGAACTTTTGTAGTGATCCCTTTGGATTTTGCATGGGCAATGAGTGCACACACATCTTTGGGGAAACAGGAACCCCCAAACCCGATGCCGGTCCGGAAAAATTTCGGATTTATCCGGGTATCAAGACCGACTCCTTCAAAAACGGAATAACTGTCGATACCGAGTTCCTTGCAGAGATTTCCTATCTCGTTCGCGAAACTGATTTTTGTCGCCAGAAATGCATTGCTTGCAAATTTTATCATCTCTGAGGTACGGAGGGTTGTCTTAAAGATCGGGACATTGAGGGGTTTATACAGTTTTTCCAGTAAATCCCTTGATTTTTGATCCTGTGCCCCGATGACAACACGATCGGTTTTAAAGAAATCTTCTATTGCAGTCCCCTCTTTAAGAAATTCAGGATTTGAAGCAACGCCGAAATCAATGAATGCTTTCTTTCCGGATTCCTTTTCTAAGATCGGAATGATAAGATCCTCGATTGTACCGGGAAGAACCGTACTCTTAGCAACAATTGTGTGATACTTCGAATCAGAACGAAGGGCTTTTCCAATGCTGTGCGAAACCGTTTCTATCTGGCTCAGATCGCTGGAACCATCTTCGCGAGGGGGGGTACCTACACCGATAAACGTGATTTCAGTGTTCCGGACCGCGTCTGCAATATCAGTAGTTGTCGTAATTCTCTCTTGGTTTTTCAATAATAACTGATCCAGGCCCGGTTCAAAAATGGGGCTCTTTCCGGATTTTATTAAATCAAGTTTCTTTGTATCCCTGCCAACAAAAATGATCTGATGCCCCATCTCTGCAAAGCATGCCCCGGTTACAGAGCCGATATAGCCGGTACCGATTATTGAAATTTTCATAATAAAATCCCTGTGATAATTTTAAAAACTTTTTATTTGTCGATAATCGTTTTCAATTGGCGTTTTAGTCGTGGAAGATCCTCGGTTATTGTAGTCCAGAGAATCCACATATCCACATCAAAATACCGGTGTGTGATAAGATTTCTCATCCCGATGATATATTTCCAGTCAATATCCTGATGCAGAAGGCAGATCTCCGTGGGAATATTTGTTGCTGCATCTCCTAGTACCTGGATATTCCGTAGGATTGCATCCTGAGTTTTTAAATCATGCAAAAACTCATCGTATGTCATATCCTGTGTAAAGTGCAGGATACGATGAATCGCATTATCCATGTCATCGAAAAAAAGATGAACGTTCCTTTTTTCAGACATAAAGCACATCTCTTTCTACAGTTTGCCTGATCGCGGGTTTAAGAGCCCGCGGGGTGGTTAGATCGACATCGGTGTTCAGTGCAGAACGAAGGTAATCCCGGAGTTCCAGGAATTTGAACATACCAACAGGTTCTGAAAAATCAACGATAAGATCCAGATCACTTGTCTCAGTATTCTCGTCCCTCGCAACAGAGCCGAAAATCCCGATAGATTTGACATGAAACCGAGCTTTAAGCTCACCTTTTAGGGAGAAGAGAATCGCAACGAACTCTTTCCGGGTTTTCATATATGGTATGTAAGCTTCATAGTGTATATTAGTGCAGCGAAAAACGAGGAA
>JAURZP010000002.1 GCA_030653335.1 Methanoregula sp.
ACCGGGCCGGTGATCATTCATTAAAATATATTTAATACTCCCCCGTGCGAAACTATAGCACAGTAGAAAAACCGGCATATTTTGGGGGTATTAAAACACGCTCAGTCTCTCGGGAGTGACCAAACAGATCGGGGGTCTTACTGCAGTGAACACGGTAGACCTTGAGATTGGAAACGACCAGATCGTTGGCCTTGTGGGACCAAACGGTGCCGGAAAGACAACACTCTTAAACATCATCTCCGGCATCACTCCCCCAACTTCAGGAACGGTCTTGTTTTGCGGTGAAGACATCACGGGCATGAAACCGGACCGGATCTGCCGTAAGGGGATCGCAAAAACGTTTCAGATCGCAGAATCTTTCCCTGACTTAACCGCCAAAGAGTGTGTGATGATCGGTGTTCTTTTTGGAAATGACACCGCACCGGGTATGAAAGAGGCACAGTCCCAGGCCCTTTCAATACTTGCTGACGTAAACTTCCCGCTGGAGAAGGCCGAAACTCTCAACCGGAACCTCAATGTCGTTGAACTCAAACGCCTGCAGCTCGCCCGTGCACTCGCATCACGCCCGAAGCTCCTGCTTCTCGATGAACTCACCACAGGTCTCAACCCAAAAGAGAGTAAAGAGGCCGTTGAGTTAATCCGGAAGATCCGGGACACTGGAATCTCCATTCTTATCATCGAGCACGTCATGAGTGTCATCATGGGGGTCTCCGATCGCATCGTTGTGCTCGATCACGGCGAAAAGATCGCTGATGGGCGACCGTACGAAGTCGTGAACAACCAGCAGGTCATCGATACATATCTCGGTGACTTCAACGCGTTTTAACTAAAAAGGGAGAAAACATGCTTGCAGTTACCGACCTCAATGTCTTTCACGGGAACCTGCAGGTCGTCTGGGACCTGAGCTTCCATGTGGAGAAGGGGGAACTTGTGACCCTCATCGGACCGAACGGAGCCGGGAAGACTACAACAGTCGAGACCATCGTCGGGCTCAACCGGAAGGCCTCGGGCTCAATTGTATTTGAAGGCGAAGATATCCTCGGCCATCACCCTTACGATCTCTTTAAAAAAGGGCTTGCACTCGTTCCGGAGAAACGCGAGATCTTTCCAAAGATGCCGGTAGCAGAGAACCTTCTTCTCGGAAGGATCGGACAAGATGAAACAGAAAAAACCCTTGCGCATATTTTCCAGTTATTCCCCATCCTAAAGGAACGTAAACACCAGATGGCCGGAACCCTGAGTGGCGGTGAACAGCAGATGCTTGCGATCGGCCGGGCACTTATGTCAAAGCCCAAACTCCTCATTCTCGATGAACCCTCGACCGGGCTCTCGCCCATTTTAGTCGGGCAGGTTTTCAGGTCTCTCGAACAGCTTGGCAGGGAAGGCATGACGATCCTGTTGCTTGAGCAGAACGTCCGGCATGCACTCGATATGTGCCAACGCGGGTATGTGCTTGAGAACGGGAGGATTATCAAAGAGGGAAAGGCTAAGGAACTCAAGCGCGACTCGCACATCCAGAAGGCGTACCTCGGATTCTGATGACACGCGTAGTGGAGACTTTGCCAATCACCCGTATTTTTAGAAGATCCTGCTGCCCCTCAATGGGAATATCCCGCAGCGGTTATTTATAACTGAAATGTTGAAACCTTCCTGCACTGCCGTTCTTTTAAAAAAAAAACTGAAGCCTGATGCGGGGTACTCTCATAAAAAAATAAGAACTGGTTTTGACAACGGATCATTGAAGAACCAATAATTTCCTGATACACGGTAATTAGCATCAGAAAAGCAAAAAAACTCCTTTATGAGTTGAATGGGCCATTTTTTTAATTCTCCCTTTTTGAATAATTTTTTTTTGGGCGTGCCTTTTTTATAGCGAGACGGTGAAGGTAAAATTATTATTTTAAAAATCTGGTGACTGATATGGATATTGGAAAAATGATCGAAGAATCATTTGAGTATGCAAAGGGCGGTCTTGTTGGAAAGTGGATGAAGTGGATACTGCTCCTGATTGCAACACTCCTTCTTACACTACCCCTCCTTGGCTATTCACTCAGGATCTTACGTGGGGTAACTCCCTCACCCGAAGTAGACAACTGGGGAACTCTCTTCTTTGACGGGATCAAGTATTTTATCGTAGGTCTGATATACGCAATCCCGCTAATCATCATCGCTTTCTTTACGTTCACTCCGGCGATCAAGGCAGCAATTACTGGCGATACTTCACATGCTCTGGCAGTAATCGGCACATTTTTTTTCGGTCTGATTGTCTTTGTTATTGTTGCATTCATCATAGGAATCTTCTCAACTGCCGGAATCATAAGGCTCGCACGGACCGGCAGTATCGGAGAATCCTTTAACTTTGGTGCGATTATCGGGACAATCGGGAGGATTGGCTGGGTCGATTATATCATCGCCCTGATCATCATGGGGGTTCTTATCGGCATCATCCAGTTTATCTGCATGTCCATTCCCTACCTGGGTATGTTTATCCTCTTTATCCTGATCCCCTTCATCACACTCTTCCAGGCGCGCTACATCTGCATACTCTACGATAGTGCCGGAACGGCATGACACATTTTTTCCTATTTCAGTATCTCTGAAAGGATTTCTATAGTCCAATACTACAGTCCAATACTACAGTCGAATACTACAGTCGAAAACTACAGTCGAATACTACAGTCGAATACAACAGTCGAATAAAATAGCTCCAGATTTATCCCGTTTGCAATTCTTCGCCGTTTTCTTTCCTTCCACGTCCCTTCCACCATACCTGCAACCGTTCCGGCAGGTTCACGAGCCCCTTTGGCAGGAAGATGATCGTGAGAATGAGAATAAACCCGACGATCACGTACCTCCCGAAGGTGAGCCCCGTTGCCTTTAACCCCTCCCAGATGATGGTGAGCACGACCGTCCCGATGACCGGTCCGGCAAGGGTACCAAGACCTCCAAGAATTACAAACGTGATTGGCCAGAACGAGTTGTCAACACCATACAATTCCGGTGTTATGTACCCGATATGATGGATTTGCAACGCCCCGGCGATTCCGGCAAGGTATGCACTCATGGCAAATGCGATGAGCCGGTAGCGGACAGGATCTACTCCGGCAGCACGGGCTTCTAACTCGTTCTCCCGGATCGCGAGGAAGGCAAGGCCGAGACGGGACTTCATAATATACCAGATAGCGATTAATGAAGCGATTGTAATGACAAAGATCGCGTAGTATTCGATGAGCTGGTATCCGGGAATGGACGGGCTTACAAGCCGGGGCGATGCAATCCCGTCCCAACCGCCAGTCATCGGTGCGAGCACGCTGACAGTCAGTGCCTGGACAATAATGGCAAACCCGAATGTAACCATTGCAAGGAACCACTCCTTGAGCCGAACGCAGGTGAGCCCGATGAGAACACCGATGAACGCGGCAACAGTGGCCCCGAGAAAGATCGTAATGAACGGCGAAATCCCGCTCTGTATCGCAATCAGGGTCGAAGCATATGCCCCAATTCCGAGAAAAGCCGCATGACCGAGTGAACCCTGCCCTGAAAATGCGAGCAGGTTCCACGCCGATGCAAAGATAATGGAGATGAGCATCAGGACAATGAGATTCAAGAGGAACATGCTGTCCGAAATGAACGGGAACGCAGCTGCAATGCCAAGTGTTGCAACAAGCCCGTATTTTATCAGTTCATTCCGTCCGAAGTTCATCATCTCACTCCCCCTTCTCACCGAATAACCCGGTTGGCCGTACTACGAGTACAATGATCAGGATGATGAACGAGACCGCGTCTTTCCATACCCCGCCAAGATAGAATGCCGCGCTGTTCTCGGCTATACCCAGTAAAAGCCCGCCAATGATAGCGCCCGGAATGCTGCCGAGCCCGCCAAGGATAATAATGGCAAAGGCCTTCACTGCGGGAATCGATCCCATGTACGGGTTGAAGACCTGCCCGCTCACCACCCAGAGCGTCCCTGCCGCAGCCGCGAGTGCGCACCCGATGCCGAAGCTGATAACGTCTATCCGTTCAACATTGATCCCAACGAGCTTCGCCCCTTTCCGGTTCTGGCTTGTTGCCCGCATCTCCATGCCAATCCGTGTTTTTTTGAGGAAAAGGAAGAGGGCAATGAGGATCGCAGCGGTAAACCCAATGATGATGATGTAGTCGATTGGGACATTGAGCGAGCCTACCGGGATTGTGATACCGTCATAGGGACTCTTTACGCTCTGCCAGGCGTCTCCCCATATCATCGCGGCTCCATTCTGGAAAATATAGATGAGCCCGATTGAAAGGAAGATCTCATTGAGTTTGCCGGTGCCGAGGATCGGACGGAAACAGAGCCGTTCGACAACTGCACCAATGCCGATGAGCACGAGCATGGACAATAAGAGAATCACATAGGGATTGATGCCGGTTAAGAGAAAGACCGTTGCTGTAATGTACGCACCGATCATCAGGAACTCCCCGTGTGCGAAATTGACGATCTTCATGACCCCGAAGATGAGGTTGAGACCGGTGGCAAGCAGGATATAGATACATCCGGCATACAGCCCCCAGAACATGATCTGTAAAAAAATCCCTATGTTGTCCATCGTCACCAGTCTTTTTAGTTTTTATGTTAAAATCTGACGGCCTGTAATAAAAAAGGAGTGTATCGGATTTCAGGCGCTTCCGGCTGTGTACCAGGAAGGCAGGGTAAAGTCCGTTGTCTTAAGGTTGTCCGGCCAGACAATGGTGGGCCGTGTCTCCCCGAGGGTCTGGTTAAACGAGAGCTGTTCCATCCAGAGGTCGAAGGTTGATTCCCGGAAGTCCGGCGAGAACGAGATGGTCTGGTCCTTCATCGCCTCTATGACATGCGGCATCTTCAGGTTGACGAGCGCCAGCCTCACGGTTGCCTTATCGGTGGTTCCCGCATTGCCGATTGCCTTTGCAGCAATGAACACACCTTCGTAAGTTGATGCTCCCATCATATCCGGGTAGGTGTTGAACCGTATGAAGTATGCCTGTTTAAAGGCGTTCTGGGCATCTGCAACTGCACCAACCGGTGCCGTATAGGGCGAGAACCTGCTCTCAATGATGGCCCCTTCACCATACTGCCCGAGGTCTTTGTAGAACTGGGAATTGTCATTGTTCTCAACGTTTAAGAAGATCGTGTTCAGGCCGATATCCCTGCGTGCCTGCGTGATGATTGGAGCGCCTTCATTCGGGAATGCCGCTATGTAGACAGCGTCCGGGTTTGCCGCCTTGATTGCGGTTAACGGGGTCCGGAAATCGCTCTCGCCCATCTTGAAGCTCTGTTGTGAAACAAGCTGAATATTGAGCTTGTTATTCGTGATGGTGTTGTTTACCGCAGTCTGCACACCTTTGCCAAACGCTGTATCCTGGTACAGCAGCGCAAGCCGGAGCGGGCGGTCCGCAGCAAAACCGTACTTCTTTGCAATCGCCGGCCGGATGATCTGGTCAATGAAAGTCGTGGTGTACTGGCCGTAAGTATCGGTTGTCGGGCAGTGATGGAAAATATAACTGGTATCAATGTCGGTGCGGTGGGTGATGATGGGGCTCGATGCGCCTGTGACAATGTAAGGTACCTTATATTCCGCGATGGTCTGTTGGTACGCGGAGGTTACTGCGCTTGAGTATCCGCCAACAAGGATGTCTACCTTATCATCGGTGATCAACTTGATTGCTGCTTTCTGGCCACCCGCTTGTGTGGATTCGTCATCCCCAACAATCAGCTTGATCTGGGCCTTCGATCCATCTTTTAAGGTCACGCCACCATCGGCATTGATCTTATCGGCAGCAACCTGGGCCGACTGCCACATGTTATTGCCCACATTGCTTGCAGGGCCGGTCTGTGATACGATAACACCGACTTTGATGATCCCTTGAGATGCCGGAGTTGTCTGCTGCGAAGCTGCCTGCTGGGTACAGCCGGCGATAAGTGCGGCCATGACAAGCAGAACCGCGATGAAGAGAACCTGGTATTTCATTTCAAATCCCCTATGCTATGATATAGCATGGCATAGTAACTGTCGATAGCTGACTTAAAAAGAATATCGATTGAATTCCACAAAAAAAATCCTGGCGTGAACTTCTGGCCGGTTTCTCATAACGATATTGGTATCAAACGTCAAACGATCTGGCTTAAAAAAAAATCAACAAAAAAAGCATTGAACGTTTTTATCCCTGTCCACCACTACACCTTATCAGGTGATGGAAATCTTAATGATTTTTCTGACCATTGTCCTCTCTTACCGGTAAACTTTCCCGAAACGAAAAATCCCTATGATCTCCTGCTTGATCAATTCCTCAGGAGTACGGCTGAAAACTTCGAAATCTGCCTCAGCCTGCGCGAGTTCCCGTGACCGCTTTTCAACAGCAGGCCTTAGCGTGATCCGTTTCTTTAAGATATCTTCCTGTATCCTGTGCAGCTTCAGGGTTCCGTGCAAAAGATCCCGCTCTACAGGTTTTATCATCGGCTGGTACTTGTGAATAAGGATCTGGAGATCGGATCGCCCGATTCCTTGTGTTGGATCGAAGAGGAAATTTCTTTCCATCTTGTCCCGCCACGCGAGGAGCTCATTGGTTAAGGTGTTGTCGAGCTGGGGAATGCCGAGTAACGAATTCCGCGTGATGTCAGCAGCAGTCCTGATCCCCAAAGTCTTTAAGAGGTTTTTGAGACTGTTATTGATACGGGGTAGTGTGCAGGAATCAATGCTGCAGTGCGCGAGAAATTTTTTCTGCTGCCGCTCCTTCATTGTGCGCTCTAAAGAGAGGAGACTGGTCCTGTACTCCCGGTCAATGCCCTCATATTTTCTTTTAAGATCCCGCAGATGGTTTTGCTGGGCAATAAATGCGGAATTTCCGGCTTCGGCAATCCACTTTTTGTTCCACAGGTCCCACATATACCGGGCGCTGTTTAAGTTTCCTAATCTCCGTCTCTTCTCGCCGGCGGCTTTGCCCGGGTACAGGAACAATGCCATCACAACAATGATGACTGGCAGGAAAATGAGATAGTCAGTGATCATCTCACCAGTTGCCATCACCACGCAGCCTGCAATAATTGCAAGGCCTGCGAACTGGCGGAAATTCCTAAAGTCAAGTGAACGTTCAACATCAGGAGCAAGGGGCATAAGACGGGGGATGAATGTGTCTGGTTTGATTAACGGAATCGGGCCTGGAGAGGTGATCGCCTCTACCTTTTGCCACTCGCGCTGGAGATCGATTTTTGTGATCCTGTCTGCGCTTAGAAAGAGCAGGAGACCTGAACTCTCTTCAAGCCTGCACCACGGGCATGTCGCAAGTCCTGAATAGTAACTGTGCACGGAGTCGGCACTGCACCGCCGCATCCTTTTTTCAAGAGACTCAAACACATCCCACCAGTCCCCGGCAAAAGGGCGGCCGGCTGGGAGGGCCCCGCTCTCAGAAAAGGCGCGCTCGAAGAGTCCGGCCACATCATTTGGGACAACCGACAGGCCCACAGAGTTTGGCGGAGGTGAGATGGATTTGAGCATGGAATTTTTGCCGTATGCAAACCGGAATTCGGCTATAGCCCTGTCAAGCGACATATCCTCTTTTCCTTCATATACACCCGAGAAGGGATGCCTTCCAAAGAAGAGAAGCTGGAAGAACAGGATTGAAAGTCCGAAATTGTCGTGGTTTGCCGTTCGCTCCATCTTAAAATTTTTTGAATTCTGGATCTCTGGCGGGGTGAACTGGGCAACGCCAACTTCGCAGTAGTAAAGCCGGTCGCTTGTCCGGACCTGGAATGAGTCGCAGTCGATCAACCGGACGCAGGCCTCACCGTTTACAAGAATATTACCCTCGTTGACATCGCCTATCACGTAACCGAACTTGTGGATGACAAAGAACGCAGCTGCAAGGTTTTTTGCCGTGCGCACAAGAAACCGCCAGTCGGCATGGGGGAAGTGCTCTTTCCTGTGGGTAGGTCCATAGACTTTGTGCACAGGTTCGTAATCGCTGATTTGGGGCATCAGAAAGCCTACAACCGGACCGCCATTACGGGTATGGAGCACATCGACAGGCCAGGCCGAGATGCTCTTTAGCTCATCATTGCACCCTCTCACCATCAGGAGTAATTTCTCCTGCTTGTGCGCTTCAAGGGGTTTGTGATAGATCTTGGCAACGATTTTTTTGTGCGGGGGGAGGATCTCAAACACATCTCCTTCTCCTCCACTGCCTATCTTTTTCCCGAGCAGGACCCGTGTGCCGGCACTATCCAAAAACGGCTTGAGAGGAACAGACGCCATATCAACCTGTCATGCGCACAGCAAGGACGAGTGTCTTGTCATCGTCGCTTCTGGCTGTGATATCGTCCCGGCAGAGAAAACTGTTCAGTTGTGCGGAAAAATTTAAGAGATCATCCTCCGGGTTATTTTTTAGTGCATCAAAGAGCGGCTTAAAAAAACCGGGATGGGCTTTTTTTTGCGCAAATGACAGGACAAGGTTCTGCAGGCCGTCAGTGAATAACGCAATCCCGTCCGGTGACTCTGCGTGTTGAACGTGCAGGTGGTCGAGATACTGTTCATCCGTGATGAAATACGTAGTGTTTGCGTACTCACCCTGTTCCGGCCAGAAAATTGTCTGGTACTCCGGGCCGGAACCGGTCACGATCGCACCATCGCCGATCTGGAAAAAGATCGCACGATCGTTTCCGGCTACTGAGCCGATGATCGTACAGGCATACTCTCTTAGCCTCTTCCCGTTTTCTTTTGCATTGGCAATGATAGCTTCGCGCGACGCAATGATCCAGTTCCTGACATCTTCATCTGTGATGCTGGAGAGATCGCCGGAATTCCTCACCGAATCAATGATTTGGGAGTAGAGTGTCCCGCTTGCAATCTCTGCTCCTTTCCCACCATCAGTAGTGCTGCCAGCGCCATCAGAGGCAATCCCGATAAAAAAATCGGAATCTGACAGCCGGATCGTACCGGCCCTGCAGAAATCCTGGCCGCTCTCATTTCGATCGGTATGGGCTTTACCTGTAACAGATGTGCAAGTAAACTTCCATCTCATATCTCACTCCAGCCAAGAGGTGGAGAGAGCATAATCCGGTCGCCGGGATTACTCCGCGAGGCGGATTTCATCGAGTTTGAAAGCCACTGGAAAAATTCGCGAAATTTGAGACCCTGAAGTTTTACCGGTTCCCGTACCGATATCTGCTTTAAGATCTTCATATCTGCCTTATGAACTCCGATAGCAAAAAACGCAAAAGATTTTGCATTCTCACCTTCCCTCACCATTGCAGCAGCAGTCTGCCACGCATCAGTAGGGGCGCCGTCTGTGATAAGGAAGATCCAGGGCCGGTAGAACGAGATGCCATTTGCCCTGTATTGTTCTTTTCTGGTTTTGATGAGTTCGATTCCTTTTTGTATTGCTTCACCCATGGGCGTATCGCCGTCTGCTTTGAGCTCGGGATCGAAGAAACATTCGGCAGTATTGAACTCTGATATGAGCCGGACCGGACCAAACGATAGTAAGGCTACCTCAACTCGCTTGATCGCGAGCGAGTCAGTCTGCAACTCATTGTAAAATTCACGGATCCCGGCATTGAGTTCGGCAATGGGTTGTCCCGCCATTGATCCGGATGTATCGAGCAATAAGAGGCAGGGGCACCGTGGCTCCGGGTTCTCTGCAAAGGTCACTGCTCCCAGTGGCTGCTGGTCGGGGAGGATATTGTTGTCACTCATTAAGTTCACCGCAAAATGTCGGTAATCATTCTATTGGATGTATATTCTTATTTAGCGTTCTTTGGTTTTAAATTAAATTTTTTTTGCCATGAGCCGGTAATCTGGTGTTGAGGCAGATTTGTGAATATAAAAACTCAAGTGCCGTGGGCAGGGGACGGGAACGTTTTTCCTTGTGAGATTTCGCAACGGGTTTTTTACGATAATAAAAAACAGAGGCTATGGGGCAACCGGCCCGGTTGAGTGTCAAAGATCAGCCGGCAGGAGACTGGTATTGAGTTTTTTGCCCCTTTAATGGGGAGGGTTTTTTGATCTCGGGTAAAGGGGTTGAAAAAAACCCTTAACTTTAGTCATGGGATGAATCGAACCCATTTTGTCATCACTTCACTCCATAGTAATTATTATTAATTGGAAAGGCTCAACACATCGTAGACCGTCTCTTTTTAATGAGTAAGGGTCATAACATCGTATACCTTCAAGGATATAGACCGCATTCCAATGCTCTTTTTAGTAGAGCACGATGGGCGCTTCCGCGTTTTGAGTCGGTAAGAGGAATGACACAATTTGCTTACTTGCAGTCACTTGAACCGCCTTGCCCAGGCGCGACCAAAACGAGGCGTCGCGCCGACCCCATCAGGGGGTGGGGGACCTCACAATGCAGGGGTTTGGAAGCGGCCGCCCTCAATTAGTGTGGTAA
>JAURZP010000007.1 GCA_030653335.1 Methanoregula sp.
CGGGTCCGGGCGATCTCATGCATGACCCGGGGGATGATCCATTTTGCACACGCATCGAGGATGAAGACAATCAGCAGATCCTGGATCACAAGTATGGTGAGAGCATGACCCGGGAGAAAGGGTGTGGTATCCAGCTGGGGAATGCTTGCCAGAAATGGGATTGCCATAATCATGGGTATTGCCATGAGATCCTGGAAGATCAAAATCCCCAGTGCGATACTGCCATGCGGGGAATCCATCTCTCCACGCTGGTGCAGGATTTTAAGCACGATTGCGGTACTGGAGAGAGCAAAGAGGAACCCCATCAGGATGGCTACGTTTGCCGCAAGACCGAACAGGAATGCAAGGCCGCAGAAGAATGCAAACGACAGACCGACCTGGAGTGCTCCCCCGACAATGGCGATGAGCCGGATCTTCCAGAGATCCTTAAACGAGAACTCAAGACCGATTGTGAAGAGCAGCAGGATGATACCGATCTCTGCAAGGCTGGTGACCTGCTCCTGCCCCTTGATGATACTTAACCCATAGGGGCCGACAATCACACCGGTCAGGATGAATGCGACCAGCGGGGGGACTTTGATCCGGTTGAAGATCATCCCGACGATGAGCGCAATGGCAAAAACGATGAGGATGTCGGTGAGGAGTTCAGCAACCATGGAATTATTCCTGCTTTTACTATTGCCCGTGTGATAAAAATTATTTGCGTAATCATCTGAAGGAAAAGGGACCCCCTGTGCTGAGCCTTTTTGCCTGCGACAATTACCTTTTTCATCTGCGCCCATCCGTACCCTCAACTTCTCTTACTTGGTTGACAAAGTCCGCCACGATCGCAAGGTTTGGCTCATCACGCAAATGCTTGAGTTAAACAGCCCCAACAATAAAAAACCAGGAGCGGGATATACTTCATCAGAGTTCATATGGAAGCACGGAGCGAGAGAAAGGACGGGGTAGTGATCTTTTATGTGTCGGGAAGACTCGATGCATTCGGGGCCCAGCAACTGGATAGCTGGGCGCGTGAAGCACTCCACGATGACGACAAGGAACTGGTTGTGGATTTGGCAGGAACCGGATACTTAAGCAGCGGCGGGATTCGAATCTTTAATGGCTTAAAAAAAGAGATGAAGCGGAGGAACGGGCGGTTTGCTGTCGCAGCAATCGGCGAGTACCCGAAAAAAGTGCTTGATATGGCCGGGTTCACCTCGGTCTTTGATATGTTCCAGACAGTTGATCTCGCGGTTGAAGATATTGTCCATAAGCGAAAGAACCTGACACTCTTTAATGAAATCTTTTACAAAAAGATCATGGGAGAAGGCGTTCAGCTTACAGTAGAACCGGGATGGATGACCACGCCGCCTGTCCTGCGGATACTGGGGGACTTAAACAAGGTACTCTATTCGCAGATCACAGAATCCGACATCAGATCGAAAAAGTTTTCAGAGATCACCTATTCACTGGGTCTTGGTGCTCTTGGTGCTGATATAAAAGAGGCAATGCCCCTGATGGGCGAGATGATCACGCTCTATGGGTCGATGGTCTGGCTCCCTACAGACGGAAATAATACTCCGGATTTCTTAACCCCGCTGGATCACGACAGTGATGTTTCTGTCTATACCGGGTTCAATGTCACGCTCGACGGCCCGTTTAATGAGTACTTCACTCTCGAAACGAACCGGCCTGACGGCATAAGCATCTCGGATATCTACAAGACAATATTCTCATCATCAAAGGAACGGGTGAAGAGTTATCACGGTGTTGTTGCTGTCACTATCTGGGGTGTGCTTGCAGGACTTTCCAGTTCAGGACTTAAAAAATCCCCGGTTGCAGAATCCGCACCCCCCGGAGGGGTATCGATCATGGACCCCACGCAGATTCACCAGTGGATTGCATCCGATACCGGCGCATCCCATAAAGGTGATACGCTCGTAAGCTTTGGCATCGGTGTCGATCTTACCGCTGACCTCTCGCATTTCCCTGCCACTAAACTCTCCTCGCTTTACTATGCCAACCCCCTGAACAAAGGTGCGGCAAAAACTATGTACCTGCACAATCACGGGGTAGTCTTTAAAAATATCCCCTACGATGCATCGCTGGACTTAAACACGCAGGTAAAAAAGATTGTAACCGATGGGGAGTTTTCGGATATGCGTCACCTGTTAGACAGCACCCGGCTGAGCAAGGCAAAAATTGGTATTGCCTATATCCAGGACATTGTCAGGGATGCCTGAACTGTTCACTCACACTTTCTTTTTTACCATCACAAGAATATTTTTCCCATTTTCATAACGGTAAACGATATCGTCCATTACCTGCCGGATCAAAAAAATACCCAGCCCTCCGATCTTCCGGTCTTCGAGATCTCCGGAAATATCCGGATCGGGAATTGACAGGGGATTGAATGGCGGGGCAGAATCTTCGATCTGCACCTCAGCAAGAGCGTGGGTAACGCGGCAGGTGATCACAATCTTTCCTTTGACTTGTTCATACCCGTGCACGATCACATTTGTTATTGCCTCTTCAACCGCAAGCTGGGAATCTAAAATTTCCTCCTCTGAAAAACCATGAACCCGTAACGCCCGGTCAAGGGCAACGGATACCTTTGGGATTTCAAGGATATCGGCATCGATCGTAAAGGAATGGGAATTTTCCATAACTATTTCACCCGTATGGCCCTTGGGCCGGGTTCACGCACATTGAAAAGCGCACCCTGCATTTTTCCATCACTTACTGTACCGTAGATTGACAAGATACAAAAAACGAGGATGTGTTGGTTCTGCTTTTTTATCGCATCGTGGTTATCAGGCACATCGATGACAAATCTGCTCCGGATCAGGAGGCAGGTGAAAACAACAATCACTCCGATCAACTGGAGCTGGACCCGCAGGGATGAGAGAATTGTTGCAAACATAATTATTCTCAAATATGTTATTGCACACCGGCACTTTTAATAGTCACTTCCTGAATATGGATTTCTTAGACAAACCCGCATGAAGCCAAAATGTCTCACAACCGAGAAAGGAGAATTTAGACCTGCAAATCAATTTTCTTCTGGCTTTTCTATCGTCACAAAGTTTAAAATTTTTATGACAAATAAAAAAAAAGTACGCGTTTATTGCGAATCACCGGAATTTTCCAACAGATTCTTAACCTCACAGGTGAGCACGGGAAGGTTGGTTTCAAGCACACCCCACACGACTTCATCTGAAATATTTGCATACCCATGAATGAGGCGGTTACGAAAGGAGATTATCCGGGATGGGTTGCTGATCAGTTCAGCAAGCGAGGCGTTGTTCTGGATTGCCTGGCTGAGTGCTTCTCAGACAATTTCAAATTGGCGCTCCACCCCGGAACGAAGTAATGGATCTTTTTTATAATCTGCCAGTGTCTTACCGCTGGTGAACTGCGCGATAAGATCGCACGCTTCTGCAATATCAAAAAGATATTTCTTCGTCTCATGCGGCAGCATAAATTACAACCTGTGTTTCTTCTAAGGATTTGCGGAAATACGGATTACGTATTGGTCCTGGCTCCACAAGATCAACCGGGCGATTGGGCAGAAGTTCGAGATCCTCTGCGAGTCCGAAGAACTGGTCTGCATGCTCTGCTGGTTGCATCTTTTCAAATTCAACAAGCAGATCAAGATCACTTTTATCTGGATCGAACCGGTCATCGGTTGCTGATCCAAAAACGGCAAGACGCAGAACCTTACGGTAGTTGCATATCCTCATAATCTCGTTTAAGTCCTGACTGATGATGCGGTGCATGAGAACAACTCCTGTGAGCGGTCAATTTTTTTCTTATTTAATGGTGATCGTGCTCCCTGATAGTGCTTGCGATGAAACATGACAAACTTCCTGTAACCGGTTGCAGATAAGTAAAGAGACCGATGCGCAATTTTTATTTCCAGCTGTCTGAGATAGATCCTTTGAAAAGCGGAATAATGGGACAATAGCATTATCTTTTAAAACACCAAAAATTATCAGAATTATTTCTCTGGCTAAAAAAATACCAGAGATGGAGGGAAATACTGTGGAGATTACAACTGCAACCCGTGAAGGCGCGATAATACTTTCTGTTGCCGGGCGGATCGATACCGCAACTGCACCAGCACTTGAACAGGCGATCAACAAGGAGATCGACGGCGGGAACCGGAAGATTCTGCTCAATTTTTCTGCAGTCACTTATATCAGCAGCGGTGGACTGCGGGTATTGCTTGCAACTGCAAAGAAATTAAAGAATCCCGGTGACAAGTATGCTCTCTGTGCTTTGGCAGCAGAAGTGAACAAGATCTTAAAGCTTGCCGGGTTCACCTCCATCTTCTCAATATATCCTTCCGAGGGCGAAGCGCTTGCCGGGTGGTGAAGCCTCCCTCATTTCCCTGTCGTGGCAGCCGGTACCGGGTGCCCCCGGGGCACGGATCTACCCACTTATACGAAAGATTGACACCACCTCTTCTAATTCATACCTGATAGAAACTGATGATGCCATTCTCTTAATTGATCCCGGTGGACTTGCAGAACAGTCGGCACAGCTGGCACGGGTGATCGAAGAGATCCGCGAGGAACGTGACCGGCCGGTGTTTGTCTTTCTCACCCATGCGCATATCGATCATTTCTTCGGTACGCAGTGCACACCCGCATTTGCACACCCGGATGTAGCAGTCTTTGCTGTGCAGGAAGCCGGTGCCGCCGCCCTTGAACGCGGGGATGGGAAACTGACCCAGGCAGATCTGCTGGGGCAGAGGATCTCACCTGTCAGGATCGCTCTGCCCCTCATAACAGACGAAAGGTCCGGTTTTTGTGCAGTCCCAATCTCACTGGCATTTTCAAACAGTGCAACGGTCACAATAACCCGTGGACAGACCCGTGGGGGGCTGGCACAGGAACGTATCCAGTTTGGGAGTGGCCCTTCTCTTGAAGTGTATCATACTCCCGGTCACAGCCCGGACAGCATCTGCATACGGATGGGCGGGCTGTTATGTATTGGCGATG
>JAURZP010000024.1 GCA_030653335.1 Methanoregula sp.
CATTGGAGGGCTTCACTGGCAGGCCGTGTTCTATGCCTTCTGGGAGCAGATGGCGGCAGTGATGATCATCACCGGGCTGCTCTGGCTCTTCTCCCGGTGGTTCAATACACAAGGGTCCGTTGCCCGCGTAATGGCCGGAGATTCATATACCGTGTATATCATCCACCCGGTCATCCTCACTCTCCTTGCAATAGCACTGGCAGGCTTTGCTCTTCCCTCGCTGGCCAAATTTACGGTCGTACTCCCGCTGGCAATCTGCCTCTCGTTTTTGTTAGCGCATCTAATCCGTGCTATACCCGGGGTAAAGAGGGTGCTTTGAGCCGTATGGCCTCTGTTCCGGAATAATTTTACCGTATGACAGGAGAGGGTCATACCTGACCATGTTTTCCCATATGAGACACAGGTCAATTATGTCCTTTGCAATTAAGGCACATTATCAGTAACACCCGATTCTTTTTTTTCTGTACGTTTTTCTGATTTGAATTATTAAAAAAGCCATAAAATCGTAATATTATTCATTCAAAGGTCCACATAATTAAAAGAGTTCATGGTCCGGTTGCATTATATTGACAATCTGCGGTGGATATGTATCCTGATGCTCTTTCCAGTACACGCCGCAACTGTATTTTGCGCAGGATGGTATGGCTATTATGTTTTATCTGATTACTCATCCACTGCGGCACATTGTTTCTATGTTTCTGTTGTGACATGGATCATGCCATTGCTCTTTTGTATTGCCGGAATGAGTACGAAATTTGCATTACAGAAACGTACGTCGCTTGTGTACCTGAAAGAACGTATCACAAAACTCCTTGTCCCGTTCCTTGCAGGAATGGTTCTCATCTGCCCCATTATTGGATATTACGCTCTGAAATTCCACACGGGTTACACCGGAAGCTTTGCCGGTGCGTTTGTGCATTTCTTCAGTTCAATCCAGAACATTCATTCCCGGAACGGAATTTACGGAGATTTTAGCGTTGAGCACCTCTGGTTTATCCTCTTTTTGTTTATCATCTCAGTGGTGGCGCTCGTACTTATCCAGCTTGAACAGAGACTGGCAGGACTTCTCCTCAATCTAAAAAATGTAAATCTTCTGGTTCTGGTCCTTTTGTTTATTCCGGTCTGGCTCATAAACTTTGTTGGTCTCGAAGTGGCAGAATATTCTTTTATCTCGTATTTTGCCATATTCCTCTTTGGGTACTACCTGTTTGCAATGGATTCGGTCCAGGTTCATCTGGAAAAATACCGGGTCGTTCTCTTCACTGCATGGGTGATCCTGACAATCGGAGGGATGTGGATTGGAGGGATAATCCTTGGACATTCCGAATTATTGTGGGGAAATTCCGTAATCTTTGTCTTAACCGGATGGACTGGCGTTCTTGCACTCATGGGAATGGGCAGGCACCTGTTTAACATTACCAACAACTTTGCAGCCTATATGGGTGAGGCATCGTATCCTGTGTATATTATTCACCAGGCAATACTGGTGGCAATTGCTTATTACGTGGTGATGCTTGCAATTCCTCCGGCACTTCAGTTTGCGGCCATTGTGATCTTCAGTTTCCTGCTGACTTTTGCCTGCTATGAGATCATCAGGAGAATTCCGGTAGTAAGAGCGCTATTTGGAATTCCCAGTTCAAAAAAGAAACTTTCATGAATTATTCCTTTTTTTCAAATGATTTCACTACAAATTTTCTTGATTGGAGGAACAACGGTAGAAATATGAACCTGTGCAGAAAAACACAACAAATACTATGATCATAAAACATGCAGCGGATGTCCCGGCTATACCAATGACCAAACCCGGTTTTTCCGGCATGCAAGCCCGTTTTCTTCTCACTGCTGATGATGGTTGCCCGCGATATGCAATGCGGTTAATGGAATTTGCTCCCGGGGGTCACTGTTCATTTCACAACCATAAAGAAGAGCACGAGATATTTATTCTAAACGGGAAAGGCATTCTTAAGACCGACAAAGAGTCTGTGATCCGTGCGGGCGATGCAATCCTGCTCATGCCGTGCGAATTTCACCAGATCGTAAATACTGGCACGGGCATGTTAAAGATTATCTGTACAGTCCCGCTGTTACCAGGAAAAACCGGAAAAGAGACATCCCCGTGCTTGTGAAAATTTCCCTATAGATGACAGTTGATATTTACTATGAGGTAGAAGAGCTCAATACATCGTAGACCGCAGAAAGCTCAATTCCAATCCTTTAAAAATAGTGATCCTTTTGACATGACACCTGTAATGAAGTTTGGCGCAATGGTAACAGCAGATGCCCTGAAAAGAAAATACCAAAAAAAAACAAGATCGATTATTTTCACCGGGCATCTTTTGCAAGGGCATCATCAGCCCCGCCTCGTTTCCAGACCTCACCACCGTCAATGACAAAGTCAGACCCGGTCACAAAACCGGATTCATCTGATGCGAGGAACAATACAGGATAAGCAAGGTCAATGGGTTCACCAATGCGGCCAACAAGATTGGACTCCCCGAACATGGCCATGAGCTCCTCTTTGGTTCTTCCGGTCTCTGCGGCTTTTTGGTAGGCCACATCCAGGATTGCAGTATTGACAAATCCGGGATATACGATATTGACCCGGATATTGTCTTTTGCCAGCTCAACGGCAGCCACATGGGAGAACGCTGCCACAGCGCCTTTGCTCGTACAGTATGCACCGTTCATCGCGCTTGGCACGTACACGATATTAGAAGAGATATTGATAATTGACCCGCCCCTCTTACCGTTTAGTTTCATGACCGGGACTGCGGTTTTTACGCCAAGAAAAACACTTTCCACATTGGTTGCCATCACATTGCGCCATTCAGGAATCGTAGTCTCTACGATGGGCTTTAAAAAACCAATGCCGGCATTGTTCACGAGGACATCGAGTCTCTTGTATGTCTTTAACGTATAATCGATAATCCCCTGCCAGGATGATTCATTGGTCACGTCAAGTTGGAAGAAGGAAGCCACGTTACCATTATCAGTTATTCCTTTCACAACCCTGGCCCCCTCATCTTCCCTGCGGGCGGCAATGATGACAGAAGCTCCTTCCCTCGCAAACAGTTCCGCGATACCTCTCCCAATCCCTGATGTTGAGCCGGTTACGATGCAGATCTTACCTTCGAGACGTCCATGGTTCGCCATAGGTTCTCTTTTAACCTTCTTTGATTTAGTTTTTTATTTTTTACAATGATTATGGGACTGCTTTGATTCCTCGTTGCTTTAAAAAAAGAAAATTACGGTTTCTTGGGAGGAATTGCCAGCAGGTCATCGACCTCCCCGGCTTCCCGTTTCTCCATTGACCATCCAATGTAAGAGATTACTATCGCTGAGACCATCACAATAACTAAAATAATCGAAGTAGTAGTGTTTTTTGGCATGATAAAGGAGAGTATAAAGAAAACCGGTATGAGCCCGATGGCAATCAATTTCAATTGTAACTGTGTAACGTGCATTGTTGATCCCCTTGCGCCATCCTATCCGGATATAAACAATAGATGGTTCGCCGCAGAGCCTCATATGAGTTTCGGAGGGCAGGGATAGTAACGGATGCACTATCGAGCGGGCCTGGATTTTTTTAATCAACACTGCTATTAAAGTTAAAGATCGTTACAATTTTTTTTCAATGACCTGCAGTCGTGTCAACCACCGGATTGAACATTTTTCAGCATTCTCCTCAACCAGGAGTTTTCTATCCAGACAGGAAGTGTTCTTCACTGGAATGGGGGCCTTTTGGTTGGTGCCGGCAAGGCTTTACAATCGGCCTGCCTGCTCTCACTGCCGGCCGGTATAGATCCCGGACCCCACGAGCCAGGTATCGTCAACCGGGGTAACATAGCAGAGTTTCATGCCGGGTTTTCCCGTATCCGGGTTGTAGTAATCCACGTACACAAATCCCCCGCCGCTCTTTGCAGTCGCAATCTCCCATGCGGTGATCTTCACGCCGTTCGTGTCAGTGAAATTCATCCGGTTTGTACCGATAGTTTCCGGCTGGAAGGGCATCGCAAGTGTAGTCCCGTTGTACGCGTACACAAAGATGTACTTACTCCCGTCTGCAAACGTGCCATTCCGGTCATTGAAATTACGGACCGCTTTTACCGCTCCGTTTGCCTGCGCATACTCGCGGGCCATAATCACCCGCTCCACGAGCTGGTCCCTTTCTGTTGTATTAAAAAGTGCAGGAACTTCAGACAGGTAAATTCCTGATCCGATAAACCATGTGTTGTCAACCGGCCGCACATAAGAGAGCTTGAGCTCCTCCCGGTTATTGTTGGCGGGATTTTTGGTGACATAGTAGACATATCCTCCGCCATCCCCGGCAACTTCGATCATCCGCCTCACATGGTTAACGCCGTTCGAATCAGCGGCTCCGGCCCGGTTCGTCCCAATCTGGTCCGGCCGGAAAGGCCATGCGAGCGTGGTCCCGTCCATCCCGTACGCAAACATGTAGAGATCGCCTTTTATGAACGTTCCGTTTGCGTTATTGAACTCCAAAAGCGACGCATTCTTCCCGTATTGTTTCGCATACGCTTGAGCCCTGTCAACAAAAACGGTGAGGTCAGTATGCCGGGCATCGGTTGTCTGGGGTGACACATCCGTGACAGGCGTAATGACCGGTGTACCAGTTGTTATCATACCGGAGTTCTGGGAATTTGCTGACGGTGCTGAGCATCCCGCAAGCATCATAGCGGCCGCAATGAGAAGCAGCATCACGGCAATATAAGATACCTTCATAGCAATGGATTAGCCGCCAGTTCCTGATGAAGGTTACCACTGTGAGGGGAGAGTGGGCGGGCCCCTGCGTTGCATCGAACAGGGGATATTTCCCCTATATCTGATAGCTCCTTTATTAAGGTAAAACTGAAGTGACCTTACATCATCCACGAAAGTAAATTTCATGCATTTTTCAGATTCCCTGTTCATGAAAAATTTCCGGATCTGCTTAAATTTTTATTTTGTTCATTTTTTTTGGATTTTTTTAACAATTCATTTTTCTGAGAGAAAAATTAAAAAGAGGAAGATATTTCGCACCAGTCCTCAACAGAAATATATGGTTGAGTTGGATCCCTTCTTCTTTAAAATAAATTCCTGGTCTTTTACCAAACACCGGGTCTGGAACCGGTGCCAGCGCCAGTACTATTTCGACTACATCGCCCCCTA
>JAURZP010000027.1 GCA_030653335.1 Methanoregula sp.
TCCGGGAGGGATACTCACCGGGCATGGTTCAGGAGCCCTTCTCACCCTCCTCTTCATCACATTCCTTATCGGATTTGCCAAGGCCGCCTGGATGCCCCTGCACTCATGGCTGCCGACTGCAATGATCGCACCTACCCCGGTGAGCGCCCTCCTCCATGC
The DNA here is from genome assembly GCA_030653335.1 of Methanoregula sp. Lineage (GTDB taxonomy): Archaea > Halobacteriota > Methanomicrobia > Methanomicrobiales > Methanospirillaceae > Methanoregula. The sequence goes on from JAURZP010000027.1 coordinate 160, forward strand.
GGTTGCAGTGGTCAAGGCAGGGGTCTTTGGGATTGCCCGCGTGGCCTTTTACATCTTCGGCATTGATCTCCTGTCAGTGCTCGGGCTTGGCCTGCTGCTGGGAATTATCGCCTCGTTTACGATCATTGTAGCTTCGATGATGGCACTGACACAGGACAACCTGAAGAAACGGCTGGCGTACTCCACCATCAGCCAGCTCTCGTACATCCTTCTTGGCATTGCACTTCTCACTCCCTCCGGGATCATTGCAGCCCTGATCCATATCCCGTTCCACGCGTTCATGAAGATCACGCTCTTCTTTGCTGCAGGATCGGTGATCATCATGACGGGGATTGAGAATATCAGCGAGATGAAGGGGATAGGAAGACAGATGCCGTTGACAATGCTGATGTTTGCCATCGGCGCCATTGGCATCTGCGGGCTCCCTCCCGTCTGCGGGATCATCACCAAATGGTATCTTGCTCTCGGCGCAATTGAAGCTCACCAGATGCTCTTCCTTCTGGTGATTATTTCCAGTTCAATTCTCAATGTACTCTATTTCATGCCGATCATCTATACCGCGTTCTTCGAAAAACCCGCTGATGATCGTGGTATACGCGAGGCACCGCTTTTCATGCTGGTTCCCCTTTGCATCACCGGAATCGGGTCTGTGCTGCTGTTTTTCTTCCCAGACTGGCCGTTCATGAGCCTTGTAAAGATCGCAGCCGGGGTAATAACCGGGGAGGTAATCCCATGATGGAGATGGCAATCCCCCCGGCCCTCATCCCGATTGCAGGAACTCTCCTGGTACCTGTATTCAGGGGAAACGTGCGTAAGGCATACCTGCTGGCAGTTTCAGTTGCTGCGCTGATTGCAACCTTTATGCTTGTACCCGGGGTTGAATTTAATCTCCCGTTCCTCACAGGATACACCCTTGCACTCCTGCATGTCGACACCCTGAGCCTGGTTGTCGGGTACATCTTTGCATTTATTGGCGTGGTTGCCATGCTCTATGCGTTCCGGGAGGAGCGGAGTGGCCACCAGATAGCTGCACTCGTCCAGATCGGGAGCGGTCTTGGAATTGTATTTGCCGGGGATTTCTTCTCCCTGTTCATTTTCTGGGAACTTCTTGCAGTCAGTTCGGTTATTCTTATCTGGTACGGTTCGGAGACCGGTTCCCGGGATGCCGGGATGCGCTATATCCTGATGCACATCTTTGGGGGGGGTTGCCTGCTGGGTGCAATTACCCTTAATGCATCCGCAACGGGCAGTTTAATTGTAGGACCTGTTGTACCCGGCCTCAGTTTCCTGCTTCTCATAATCGCGATAGGGATAAATGCTGCATTCATCCCGTTCCATGTCTGGCTGCCGGATTCGTACCCGCGCTCGTCAGTGGCAGGAGGAGTGATCCTGTGCGTATTTACCACCAAAGCCGCCATTTACCTGCTGGCCCGTACAGCATCCGGCATTGAGGCAGTGGCTTATATGGGCGGCCTTATGGTCATCTACGGGGTTGTGTTTGCACTTCTCCAGAATGATGTACGAAAACTTCTCTCCTACCACATCGTGAGCCAGGTCGGTTACATGGTTGCGGGAATCGGGATCGGCACTGCTCTTGCCATCAATGGAGGAATTGCCCATCTCTTCAATCATATTCTCTACAAAGCCCTGCTTTTTATGTGCATAGGTGCGGTGATCGCTGCAACCGGAAGACATAATCTTTCAGATCTTGGCGGGCTGGCACGGAAGATGCCGGTTACTCTTATCACCTGTGTGGTAGCTGCCGCCGCCATCTCCGGGGTTCCTGGTTTCAATGGCTTCATCAGCAAGGGGATGGTGATAGGGGCTGCGGCACAGGAACATATGGTCTTTTTAGAGATTGCACTTATCGTGGGATCGATAGGGACACTCCTCTCCTTTATCAAACTCACCTATTATGTCTTTTTCGCAAAAAACGACAGTATCGAAGCGAAGGAAGCACCCCTGCCAATGCTTCTTGCGATGGGTATTGCTGCATTCTGCTGTATCCTCTATGGGCTTTTTCCGTCCCTGCTCTATGTTCTGCTCCCGTTCCCGGTGGATTATCACGCATTCGGCATTGCTCACTTGATCGAGTCGGGTATTGTCGGCACTGCAACTGCAGTAATCCTGTTTCTGGGATGGAAATTGTTTATTCCTAAAGAGAAGAAAATCCCCGAATTTATGGAGATCTACCGGGCTGCAGGAAATGGTTTCATCTGGTTCTGCACATCCCCGCTGACCCTCACAGCACAGGCACTTGAATCGGTCCAGAACCGTGTGATTGGACATCTTGTCTGGTTTTCACAAAACCCGGTCGTTGCTCTCTGGATATCGGTCATATCGGTTTTCCTCCCGCTGATCTGCCTCATCCTCCCTGGAAAAAACGTTTCCGTTTTACAGGAGAACCTTGCGCGAACAAAGGAGTCATACCCGGGTAACATAACTCCGATCCAGGGATCCGGATATGGGCTGTTTCTTGTTTCCCTTTTACTCCTTGTGTATTTTATTTCCGTTTTTTTAAATCAGTAACTGGAAAGGCTCAACACATCGCAGACCGTTTCTTTTTGATGAGTAAGGGTCATAACAACGTATACCTTCAAGGATATAGACCGCATTTCAATGCTCTTTTTAGTAGAGCACGATGGGCGCTTCAGCGTTTTTAAGTCGGTAAGAGGAATGACAATTTTGCTTACATGCAGTCAGTTGAACCGCCTTGCCCTGGCGCGACCAAAACGAGGCGTCGCGCCGACTCCCATCAGGAGGTGGGGAACCTCACAATGCAGGGGTTTGGGGGCGGCAGCACTCAATTAGTATGGTAAATCGGCAATGAATTTACCCACACATTTCACTGAAGCGCCAAATTGGCTCTTCGTCATTTACTATGGGTTAAAAAGAAAACTCATTCCCATTTTGAATAGGTAACGCATCTATTGGGTAGATTATAACGATGGGGCTGATGCCCCCATACCCCCAAACACGATGAATGCCGCCGCCCCCGGCGGGGCGCCCCCGCGGCGGTTTTTTATGAGTGTCTGGGAAACCTCCTTGCCCCGCCGTGCCTAAAGAGAGGCCCTGAGGCGGGGAGTCCTCACAGGTAATTTTGATAATGTATCTTACCCATACGTAATTTCGGAGTACCAAAAAATTATTTTGAGAAATAAAATCCGGTCTGGGTCTCATTAAGCACTTTTTCTGCCGTCTTTTTGGTCAGCAGGCTGACGATTACCATTGCAAGTATTGCAATTACGAATGCATAGAATGAAAAATGCATGGGTATCTTTGCAAATTCAATACCCATTGCAACGGTTTTGAAATAGTTCAGGAACCCGATGACAAGCGACGAGATCAATCCCAGTGACATTGCAGCAAGTGCACCTTCACGGGTTGCACCCCGCCAGTAAAGACCGGCAAGGAGCGGGACTGCAAACGTAGCGAGCATGACTCCGATTCCCATCCAGATGAGACTGGCGAGCATATCAGGTGGACTGATCGCAAGGAGCATCGAGACAATCGCAGAGATCACAACGATAACCTGCGATAGTCTGAGCACGGTCTTGTCATCGGCATCAGGTTTTAGTACCCTCTTGTAGATGTCCCATGAGAACATTGCTCCGATGGTGAGCATAAGCCGGTCGGTTGAGGACATGACGGCTGCAAGGACAATGACAGCAAAAATCGCCGAGAATGCGAGTATCGGCAGCGCGGACTGGAGGCCATAAAGGATAACAAAATCACCGGCATTAGGCACATTGGGCAGGGTGATTATTCCCTCTTTTACAAGAGTAATTCCGGCAAATCCTGTAAATTTTAAAAGAACCATGGCGATGAGGTAAATCAGGAACGCGACAAGGGGCGCCCACTTGAAGTTCCTGACATCTTTTATTGCCAGCACATTGTTGATCACGTGCGGTGCACAGGCAAGCCCGACCATGAGGAGTATAGCAAACGAGAAGATGTACGGAATGGCAAATGCACCGCTCGGCATCCAGGGCATGACAAGGTTCGGGTTTAACGCTGCAATATATTCATTGACATGGGTAAAACCGCCGGCATGGAAGATGATGACTGGCGTCATGATGAGTACCCCGCCAACCAGGATGATGGACTGGATGAGTGTGGTCCATGCAACTGCATAGAGCCCGCCGATTGTGGTATACACCATTGTTACTACCATTGCAATGAACAGGGCAAGCCATAGCGGTATCTGGAACAGCCATATGAGCACAATGGCGATTGCCGTGTATTGGCCAACCAGATAGATCATGGAGACGATGATGCCGGCAACAGCGGCAAGTGATCTCAGGGCCGTCGGACTCTCGTACCTGTGGGCGAGATAATCCTGAACTGTAATATAGCCGGAAGTTTTTGCCACGTTATGCAGTTTCACCCCAAAGAAGATGATACAAAATGCAATCGAGAGGGGGACAAAGATCTGTTCCCACATGGTCGGCCAGCCCATTTTGTACCCGAGCCCTGACACTCCCAGAAGCGACATGCCGGAACAGACCGTGCCTATCATTAACAAAACAAACATCCAGAACCCGAGCGACCGCCCGGCAACAAGGTAATCTTCGGTATTCTTGATCTTTTTTGAAGCCCAGATTCCTATCCCGAGCATGGCCAGAAAATAGA